>NZ_JBFUBE010000018.1:0-86680 GCF_056405915.1 Flavobacterium sp. P1_E4 | reverse complement strand
AAATGGAACTCACCCTACAAGGCAAAAGTCTTGTTTTTAATAAAAGTGATCTATTTAAAGCTAAATGCAAGGCACAATTTTTATCCGATAAAATTAGTAGCTTAAAAAAAGAGCCTTCTCAGAAGGCTTTATTTGAATTGTAGGATTGTAAAATTTGAAGATTTTGAGAAAAAAAAGAGGTTTTTTCACAGCCTGACGTCCCCGCGCTACAAGCGGTTTGGGACTAAATTAAGCCCATTATTCGGATTTGCCAAATCTTCCAAACACAAAACCATATTTAAATTAAGCCAAATACCCAAATTGCTTGTAGCGTGTGTTAGCTGTAGCCCATTAGTCGTTTCCACCACGTAAGTTCTGTTTTGTCAGCTTTGATTGATAAATTATTTTTACTTTTTGTCAAAATGATTTTGTCGTCACTATCTGAAACGTCCCATCTATAAACACAAGTATTATTGCTATTGCATCTAGGGCAAGTTTTTAACCAATTACTTGTTTTTGAGTAATTGATTTTAAATTCTTTTAAAGCCGATATTAATTTTTGTCTGTCAGTTTCAATTTCTGGTTTACTAGTCAGTATATCAAAATCAATCAAGTCAAAAAACTGGTCAGTCGGTAAAATGTTAGCTATAATCTTCGGTAAATGTTTCTTTGAAATGTAACGCTCGATTCCACTTTCAGAAATTTCAGAGTATGAACAATCTCTACAAATTACTCCTTCGATATTACTAGCAATAGTTTTCGGAAATTGTATTTTATTTGTTGCTGTATATGTCCAACTAATACTTTTCAAAATATCAAACATATTGTCTTTCCACATACCAATCTTTCCTTGTCCACCAACTGATAAATCATTAATTGAGCCCATTCCGCCAAATGCGCTTTTATGATGTGAAGTTGATTTTGAATTGTCCCATTCGTAAATATCTCTGTCAATCCATTGCTCCCAATGAGAATTGCCTGAATTATGAAGTTGGTCTTTTAAAAGGAGTAATATTTTTCTGTACATTTTATTTTTGGGTTACAGCTAACGTCTTGCTACTACAGCGGGTTTGGGACTAAATTAAGCCCATTCTTCGGATTTGTCAAATCATCCCAAATACAAAACCAAATTTCCATTAAGCCTATTGCCCAAATCCGTTGTAGTGGCTGGTGGTAGTAGTATTTTCTATTTACTTGAAATGTTTAGTTTCAATTATTTCCGAATTTTCTCCATAATAAACAATACTGTCAAGGTGATATTTATTATTTGCCGGGATAGGGTATTCTTCTGTAGTTTCATCAACGCTTGATGAATATTCTTTTCGGTCTTCGTATGTGATTTCTTTTATGCGATGATTATTTTTATTGTATTCCCAAGTTCCTCTGACTTGTTCTTTAGAACCTGCCGAAAGGAAACAAATAAAAGGAACAGGTGTACAAAATATAAGTATTAACAAATTCCACTTTTTGATTTTTACTTTGTCTTTCCAAATTATGATACCCATTATTATTGTCAAAACAATCCATATAATAACAAGTATGAACAAATAACCTAGAGAAGCACTTTCGTCATTTTTAGATAGAACCCACATAGAAACTGTGGATAAAGTATAAATTGCAGAAATACTTAAAAGCTTTAAATTCGGATTTTCGTTTGTCATTTTTATTTAACTTCTATTTCTATTTTCGTTTTCCACCACCATCCTTTTCTGTTGTCTTTTAAAATTTCAGTAATTGACTTTGTACTTTTATAAATGGTCTTGATATCCTTAGTTTCAATTTCTATATTTTCAATGCATTTGGCTTCTTCATCAACTTCTTTATCTGACCACGTTCCCATTCCACAATATAGGCTTTTTGTTCCATTTGGTGCTATCGCAAAAACAACTGAATTGTCTACAGAAACTTGTTTTAGACTCTCACTTGTATTATTGGCACCTACTTTAATTTTAATTTTGATTAGAGATTCTGTTCTGTTGATAAAGTCAATAGTGTGCGGAGGATCACAGCTAACAAGCAACAATAAAAGGATGCTTAAAGGTGATGATTTTAAAATGTTTCTCATTTTGTAGAGGGTCTTAAATATTACTGCCAATTCGTTTATACTCGCTACAAAGTTTCTACTATACACCCAAAATTGGGTAGATTGACGAAAGTTTGTTTCGTTTTATTGTTTCTCAAAAATAGTCAAAAACGATTGTAAATCACCGAAGAGACTTTTTATTTATGTGCTATTTTTTACTGTAATCACGCAATCTTGTGTATCTTTTTAAACACCTCCAGTTGTGTTTGTAATGTTTCAATTTGTCTTTCGTTCTCGGCAAGTTGGGTTTTTAATTCCTTTTCTGCTTTGGTTTCATAGGGTATTGCCAATCTTTCGCCCAGTTCCATCAAAAAATTATGCTGCACCGCCTGCGAGATGCGCCATAATATTGCAAATTGAAAAGAGGACTGCTTAAAATAACCATTAAGTGTTGTAGGCAGAACTCCTAGAAAGTCTGATACGATTTTCTTTTTGATCTTGTTTTCTTGGAAGTGCCAATTGATGTAATTACCCAATGAAGGGGAATCGTTATCCCGCTTTTGCAGAAATTTCTTTTTGTGTTCTACCATGTCTTTGCGAATAGTTTGTTAATCAAATATATTATTTTTTCTGTTAAATAGTATTAAATGCTAGTATTATTTGTACAAAATGCAAATAAGATTATCCTTTATCCATAATTTAACTGGTTGAGATTACTAGTTTTATTGGTTATTTTAGCCAGTTCAATTGGTAATTAATACTAGTTTTATATATAATAAAAACTAAATAAGTTATGCTTAAATACTAATATAGTTATGTATAAAGGCTAACTTAGTATGCCTTTATCACCAAGTAAATTAATTTTTCTTTAAAAATATCGAAAAGTTGATGCCTGTTTGTTATCCAACATCTATACCCAACATTGTCATCCATGACAAGTTTGCGGATTGTTGGGGTATTAAAAAACGTTATTGATAGAAAAAGAAACGCACTGTATTTATGATGTATTTTTTATTGGTAAACTGAGTTTGTTTTTTTTGATGATGGCAAAAAAGCAAAATGTTTCCTCCTTAGCCCCGATAGTAGTGAAAATCCTTTTGTACCGGGGTTCGGTACAAAAGATTGTAACGGATAGCGGGACCAATGCTAACCAAAAGAGGCCCAGTGTTTTTGCTTCAAAATTAATTAAGCGTAAGTAAATTATATAAATAAAAAAATAAATTTTAATAGATTTGATATGTACCTTTGTACTTACATTAATTTAAAAATTGAAAAAAAATGAGGAAAATTCTTTTAATATGCACTATGGCCATTTTGGTTTTTGCATGTAAATCTGCGGCTACTGCGCCTGCTACTCCAGAGCCAGTTTCTAATGCTCCTATGACAAAATTAGATAAGACTTCTCAAGTAGGAATAAAAGGGAATTGGCAGATTGTCAGTGTTTCTTATCCAGGTTCTGATTATATTAAGATAAACTCTTTTAACCTTGCAGATTCAAAATGTTTTGTAGGAAGTACATGGAAGTTTATTTCGAATAACAATAAAGGGAATATGACTTTGAATAGTCCTAGTTGTACCGCTTTTACATCTGATATCACTTGGTATGTGAATAAAGAAGGACAGTTTGTTCTTAAAATTCTAGACGAAGGATTGAAGTCTAAAAATGTGAAAACAGGTTTTGTTCTTGGAGTTAGAAACCAATCAGAAACATCATTTGAATTGATCGACAAAATAAATGTAGGTAACAAACCTACGGATGTTGTTTACCAATTTCAAAAAGTTAACTAATTTATAATATAAAAAATAAGATGAAAAAAATAACGATTTTAGGATTAAGTAGTTTATTAGTATTGAGTTTTCTTTTTACAGGTTGTGATTCTGTAAAGAATGCTAATAACACACAAAAAGGAGCAGGAATTGGTGCAGTTGCAGGAGGAGTTCTTGGAGCTGTGTTAGGAAATAATATTGGAAAAGGTGGAAACGCTGCATTAGGAGCTGCTATTGGAGCGGTTGTTGGTGGTGGAACAGGAGCTTTGATAGGAAACAGCATGGACAAGCAAGCAAGAGAGATTGATCAAGCTTTGCCAGGTGCCGATGTTGAAAGAGTAGGTGAAGGAATTCATTTAACTTTAAATGAGAACGCTGTTCGTTTTGATGTGAACAAATCTACTTTGACTTCTCAGGCTAAAGCCAATTTGGATAAATTAGTACCTGTGTTTAATTCTTATGCAGATACTAATATTGAAATTTTTGGTTATACTGATAATACAGGAAAACCAGAATACAACTTAACACTTTCTCAAAAAAGAGCTGAATCAGTAAAAGTATATTTAATCTCAAAAGGATTAGTGGCAAGCCGTTTCAAAACATCAGGATTTGGAATTGCAGACCCAATTGCTTCAAATGATACTAAAGAAGGTCAAAGTCAAAACCGTCGTGTAGAATTTGCAATTACTGCAAACCAAAAAATGGTTGAAGACGCTAAAAAGAAACAATAATAACATCTGAGAATGTTGAAAAAAAACTGCTTTATTATGAAGCAGTTTTTTTTTGGATATAAATCAATTATCAACATATTATCTTTGCTAAAGAAACTATATTTGTTCTCTCAAATTTTAATGTTATAGAATGCTTCAAGTTCAAAATATTTCATTCGGATATACCGAAAAAATCATTATTCAAAATGTGGATTTCACAGTTGCCAAAGGACAGAATATTGCTATTCTTGGGGAAAGTGGTTGTGGAAAAAGTACCCTTTTAAAACTTATTTACGGTATGTATGACCTAAATGAAGGGCACATTTTTTATAATGAAACGGAGATTCGAGGACCTAAATATAATTTGATTCCAGGAATGCCATTTATGAAATATTTGGCTCAGGATTTTGATTTGATGCCCTATGAAACGGTAGCTGAAAATGTAGGTAAGTTTCTTTCGAATGGTTTTTTACCCTTAAAAAAACTGCGCATTCAAGAATTACTGGAAATGGTTGAAATGACCGAATTTGCTAATGTGAAAGCCAAATTATTGAGTGGAGGACAACAGCAACGTGTTGCATTGGCTAGAGTTTTGGCTTTGGAACCAGAAGTGTTGTTACTGGATGAACCTTTTAGCCATATTGATAATTTTAGAAAAAATGCTTTACGCCGAAATCTGTTCGCTTATCTAAAGAAAAAAGGAATCACCTGTTTCATAGCAACACATGATAGTGTTGATGCTCTTTCTTTCTCTGACGAAACGATAGTTTTACACCAGGGAAGAATCATGGAAAAAGGCCCATCGGCTGATGTTTATAATTATCCTTTGAATAAATATGTTGCCTCTCTTTTTGGCGAAGTAAACGAACTGAGATTGTCACAATTAATACCAATAGAAGGAGAAGATGAAATTATTTTATTGTATCCGCATCAGTTAAAAATTGATCCAAACGGTTCTATGCAAGCAGTAGTAAAACAATCTTTTTTTAAAGGAAGCCGTTATTTGATAAAAGCTGCTTTTGATAGAAAAGCTATTTTCTTTGAACATGAAACTGCTCTAGAATATAATCAAGAAGTGTTATTGAAGATTATTTAGGCAGTTCTAAATCTTAAAGTATATTAAAAAGAGACAGTTTTTAGGCTGTCTCTTTTTTATTGAAATGTATTCCGGTTTTAGTTTTTTAAATATTTTTCCAAGAATTGATCTTGTTCCCACAATAAGTGCAAAATATTTTCTTTGGCCACATAACTGTGAGCTTCTTTCGGTAATATAACCATTCTAACTGGAGCGCCTAATCCTTTTAAAGCTTGAAAATAGCGTTCTGTTTGCAAAGTAAAAGTTCCAGGATTATTATCAGCTTCACCATGAACTAAAAGTAATGGTGTTTTCATTTTATCGGCGTTCATAAATGGTGACATTGTATTGTATACTTCTGGAACTTCCCAGTAATTACGTTGTTCACTTTGAAAACCAAATGGAGTTAAAGTCCTGTTATAAGCGCCGCTTCTGGCAATACCGCAGGCAAAAAGATTGGAATGCGTTAATAAATTGGCTGTCATAAAGGCACCATATGAATGTCCGCCAATAGCTACTTTTTTGGTGTTGATATATCCTAAAGCATTCACGGCATTGATTGCGGCTTCGGCATCATCTACTAATTGTGTGATAAAATTATCATTTGGTTCTGTAGTTCCTTCACCAATAATTGGAAAAGAAGCATCATCAAGAACAACATATCCTTTGGTTACCCAATATACAAACGATCCATAATAAGGAAACGTAAATTCATTTGGATTCTGATTGCTTTGCCCAGCACTGCTTTTATCTTTGAATTCGGCTGGATATGCCCAAATCAATAAAGGTAATTTTTCTTTTTTGACTTTATCATACCCTTCAGGCAAATACAAAGTTCCAGATAATTCAACACCATCTTTTCGTTTGTATTTGATCACTTCTTTGCTCACATTTTTAATGCTTTCAAATGGATTAACGAAAGCAGTAATAGGAGTTAGGTTGTTTTTTTGTTTGATGTTTCTAAAATAATAGTTTGGGTATTCGTTTTTGGATTGAATTTGAACCAATACTTTTCCGGTTTTAAAATCTTCAATCTCCAAGATATCTTCCTTTTTATCTTTGTAAGGGGAAGTATATAAGCGTTTTGATTGTAATGTTTTTAGATTGAATTCGTCTATAAAAGGAAACTGCCCGTCTTTGGTAAATCCATCACCAATTAGGTATGCATTATTGTTCTCTATTGCTAATACATTTTTATTGTACTGATTTTTTTTGGTTTCAAAAACTCCAGGGTCGGCATAAATGTCTTGTGAATTTCTATCCGAAATCACTTTTGGTTTTTGATTGGAATCGGATGGATTAATCAAATAGGTTTTGGTATTTCGAGTGTCGTACCATTCATCGGATACCATGGCAACCGTTTCATTTCCCCAAATAATATCACTAATACGTTGTGGTGTTTTTACCATTGAAGTTGGGTTTGCCGAAAAAGGAGCGTCCCATAAAAAGATTTCGTCTCTAAAATCAACTTTGTTTGCTGGATCTCCTTCGTCCAAAGCAACTGCATAAGATAATGTGGCAGGTTTGTCATTTCTCCAGCTCATTTCTCTTTTTCCTTTGCGGACAGCCATGAATCCTTTTGGCATAATTTCGTTTAGCGGCACTTCATTTACTGTTTTTATTTCAAGGCCATTCTTGTCATATACCACCCATTTTGAAGGAAAACGATTTATTGGAACAATATATGAAAATGGTTTTTGAATGGTTGTTACCATCACATAATTACCATCAGGTGAAATTCTCTCACCAGCAAACATATCTGCAGTTTTAAATAAAGTTGCTTTTCCGTCCAGAGTTACTTTATACAACTCAGACGTAATGATGTTTTCGAAATTGATTTCATCATTTTTGTTTTTTAGCATATCAGGATAAGTCCTGTTTTGGGACTTTGTACCCTCCGAATTAGAAATGATCGGCCCCGTTGGTAAATCTTTTTTCGAATCTAATAATGCCGCTCTGTTTTTAGGTAACATTTTTACCAAAATAGTCTCATTATCATTGAACCAGCTAAAGGGAGTTCCTAGATTCGCATTTACTGTTGCATCTGTTAATTTGGTTGCTTTTGCGGAGGCAACATCCAAAACCCACATTTCAACACCTGTATTAATGGTATTTGAGAACAGAATCTTTTTATCGTTTGGTGACCATACAATATTACTGATTCGGGGATTGGCCGGCAAACCTGTAACTTGGATCTCGTTTTTGTCGGCAACCTTTCTTAACTTGATATTGTTTATGTAGGTTACCGTACTCGAGATGTTAGTTATTGGGTTGATTCTTAAACCTCCCAAACGCATTTCTTCCTGATTTAAATCGTCTAGTGTTTTATAGGTGGCTCTATAGCTCAAAAGCATGTATTCTTTTTTGGTATCCAAAGAAACGGAAGGAGCTCTTTGATAATCGGCTAAATCTAATATTGATTTGGACGGTTTTTGGTAGTTTAGGTTTTCTTGTGCCAATAAAGGTAAACCAATACATAGAAATAGAAGTGAGTAAATTCTTAATTTCATAAATTAGAATATTTTGATTAGTATATAGTGATATGTCGGGACAACTAAATTTTGTTACATTTAAAACAAAAATAGTGTTTTATTACAGTTAATTGTCCCTGATGGAAACGGTATCCTTTTTTTCTTTTTTTTTGAGAAAAAAAGATATAGTGTACAGCAGTAAATAGCTCCAAAAAAATTGTAATTGTATATTACTAAAAAATGAGTAATTTGTAATCGAATATTTTAAAAGATATTTAAATTTGTAACCTTGATTTTAACAAAATAATAAAAATATGTACCATTCAAAAATAACGGGATTGGGATATTATGTCCCAGAAAATGTAGTGACTAATGATGATCTGTCTAAAATCATTGATACGAATGACGAATGGATTCAAGAAAGAACAGGAATTCAGGAAAGAAGACATATTATTCGTGGAGAAGATACGACGACTTCAATGGGGGTAAAAGCCGCCAGAATTGCAATGGAGCGTTCGGGTGTTGCTGCAGAAGATATTGATTTTGTTGTTTTTGCAACACTAAGTCCCGATTATTATTTTCCTGGGCCAGGAGTTTTAGTGCAACGTGATTTAGGTTTGAGAACCGTTGGAGCATTAGATGTACGTAATCAATGTTCTGGATTTGTTTATGCACTTTCTGTAGCCGATCAATATATCAAAACTGGAATGTATAAAAATATTCTAGTTATTGGTTCTGAAGTTCAATCAACAGGATTGGATATGACTACGCGAGGAAGAGGAGTTTCTGTGATTTTTGGAGATGGAGCAGGAGCTGCTATTTTGAGTAGAGAAGAAGATTTGACCAAAGGAATTCTGTCGACTCATTTACATTCTGAAGGAGTTCATGCCGAAGAATTGGTTGTGACGGCTCCAGGTATGGGAGGTCGTTGGGTAACAGATATTCTTGCTGACAACAATCCAGATGACGAGAGTTATTTCCCTTATATGAATGGACAATTTGTATTTAAAAATGCGGTGGTTCGTTTCGCAGAAGTAATCAACGAAGGTTTGGAAGCCAATAATTTGAAGGTTTCGGATATTGATATGTTAATTCCGCATCAGGCGAATTTGAGAATCTCACAGTTTATTCAAAAGAAATTCGGATTAAATGATGATCAAGTGTTCAACAATATCCAAAAGTATGGAAACACAACTGCAGCCTCTATTCCAATTGCCCTGACTGAAGCTTGGGAACAAGGAAAAATAAAATCAGGAGATACTGTGGTTTTAGCTGCTTTTGGTAGTGGATTTACTTGGGCAAGTGCAATTATAAAATGGTAGTCTATTTTGTTATTGATTTAGGAATTTGATAACTATCAAGTTCACAATGACATTCTTTATTAAATACAAGAAACCCCAGAGTTGGCATACTCTGGGGTTTCTTTTTTTTGCAACCTAATTATTAAAACTAATCTTTAAAACCCACCACTTCCTTGGGTTTCATTTTTATCTCTTTCTTTTCTTTGAATTGCTTTGTTTTTTCCTGTTCCAAAACGATAATTGAATCCTACATAGGCAGTTTGACTTTCCCAATGGAATTCTCCAGTTTGTACTTTAGGTTTTGTAGCATCAAATGCATAATGCATGCTGTCAAATAAATCAGTTACTCTGGCTGTTATGGTTCCGCTACCTTTAAGCACGGTTAGGCTTGAGCCTAAATCAACTCTCCACATTGGTTTTCTTAGGAATTGCAATCCTAAATCTTCGCCACGGTACATTCCTGTCAATTGAAAGCGCAAATTTTTATTGGCTTTGAATGTGTTGCTTATGCGAGAGTTAAAAGTAGTAACATCCACTTCCACATAATCTAATCCTACGAAACCCTTGGTTTTTTTCTTATAGGCATCAAAGCTAATATTGGCAGTATACCATTTTGTGAAGTCCAGATTTCCGGAAAGTTCCACTCCATAAGCATTATTATCACCCACATTGGCATACGATAAAATTTGTTTTTCGTTAGGATCCGGTTCAGTAAGGGTTCTTGAAATTTCGTCATTGATTTGACGGTAAAACACTCCAGATGTTATGGAACCTATTTTGGTTTTTCGGGTATAATTCAATTCAACCGAGTTGGTGAATTGAGGACTTAATTCTGGATTACCTTCTGAGTCTATCAAAGGAGTACTCCATTCACGTATTGGATTTACTTGGTCGATACTCGGTCTGTCCACACGTTTTGAAACACTAAGATTAAAGGAATCATTGTCATTTGGCGTGTAATTTAAAAAACCAGATGGGTACACAGTGAATAAATTATCATTAAATGGACCATCAGGTTCATTTGCTTTTTTGAATAAAGCATCGGCATTGTATTTTTCAAAACGAGCCCCAACTTGTGCATTCCATTTTTTCCACTGTTTTGAGATAGTGGTATAGGCAGAGTAAATATCTCTTTCGTAATTGAAATTTGAATTGTAGGCACCATTCTCTAGAAAATTATTTTTAGTATTTTCAATTCGAGTTTCTAATCCAGCTTCAAGTTTAATAGTTTCTGTCAAAGGATTGGTGTAATCTAAATTGAGTAAAACATTCTCGCCTTTGTTGGTAATGTCGTTTGTTTTAGGATCATTGAATACACTGTTTTCGGTATTGTCGTTGTTGCTGTAATTACCTTCAAATTCAAGGGTATGACCTTCTTTTTTGAATTTTTTCTTGTAATCTAAATTATAAGTTTGTGTATAATTATCGTTTTTAGTGTCCAGTAATTGATTAATACTTGGTTCAGTAGGGGCTGAAAAATCTACAATTACTTGTGAATGGCCATTTTCGTCACTGATGTTTTGAGTTGTATAGACAGAAATAGTATTGGTATCATTCAAATAAAAGTCAAGTCCCACTTTGGCTAAGTGTGCTGTGTTCTCGTTTGAAAAATCAAATTTTTGAGTATTCTCAATAGCTCCATTGTCATCAAACGTTTCTACCTGTCCATAATTGTGATGTTTACCTGTAGTTAAACCATAGTTGGCATACATATTCACTTTTCCATTGCGGTAATTCATGTCAAATGAAGAATTCGATTTTGGGGTTTCTCCAATGGTTACACCAGTGTTTACACTTCCGTTAAAACCTATTTTGGCATTTTTGTTTAAAACTATATTGATAATTCCACTCATTCCTTCGGGATTGTATTTAGCCGATGGGTTGGTAATTAATTCAATTTGTTTGATTGAAGTAGATGGGATTTGTTGCAATAACTGAGCCGCATCAACAGTAGTTGGTTTACCATCCACAAAGACCTTAACATTAGAATTTCCTCTAAGGCTCACTGCATTGGTTTGTGGATCGACACTCACCGAAGGAATATTATTCATGATTTCGGCAGCAGTTGCTCCTGCGCTTAGTAAATCTTTCCCGACGTTGATGATTTTTCGATCTGTCTTTTGTTCGATTAAGGAATGTTCTTTGACAATATCAACTGATTGCAGTTCTGTTGCTTCTTCTTCCAAAAGGATTTCTATGGTCGAATTTTTTTTAGCAGAACTCAGTTCAAATGTTGTAGAGTATTTTTTGTATCCAATGAATTCTACTTCTAAGGTGAATTTTTTTAGCTCTAAGTTCTTTATCAGAAAGTTTCCATTTTCGTCAGCAACAATTCCTGTAATTACTTTTCCGGCATCTTTTATTACTATTGAAGCATATTCTACAGGTTGGTTTGTTACTTTGTTTGTTACTTTTCCCGAGATAATTCCAGGGTTTTCGGCTTTTGCAATTCCTATAAAACTCAATAGGAAAAACGTAAGTAATTTAAATTTCATAATTTGTTTTTTGATTGATTGTTTTGATTGATGATTGCAAGTAAGACTGTTTTATCTTCTTTTTGTAACAAGATTTTAGAAAAAAAATGAGCAATTTTTATAAAGAATATTGGGAAACTTTGATTTTTAGTAGTTTGTATTCGAATTTTTTTTGACATTTTTTTTGTTTTGATAGTTTCATGATGCCTTTTTTTGAAATTTTAAGAATGGTCTTTCATATAAATTAAGGAGCATGTCGAGAGTTAATATTCCAATTGAATGGATGCAATATTTTGCGGCACTTTCTTTTTATAAAGACTACTAAATAGAATGTTATTTTTCACTTTCTATATTTGGCGAATAAGCCTTATATTTGCACACTTAAAAAAATCAAGTATACATGTCATTATCCAATATTCTTACCCCATCTATAGAGAAAGCCATTCAAACTTTGTTTGATGTAACCATTGATAAAATAGAGTTTCAAGCGACCAGAAAAGAGTTTGAAGGAGATATTACGATGGTTATTTTTCCATTACTAAAGGTGGTAAAAAGCAATCCTGTTGAATTGGGAAATAAAATTGGAAATTATCTTGTTGAAAATGTTTCGGAAGTAGCCCGTTTTAATGTGGTTTCCGGATTTTTGAATATTGTAATTGCAGATTCTTATTATTTGAATTTCTTTAACGGAATCAGAAGTGCCGAAAAATTCGGATTTGTAACGCCTTCGGCAAATGATAAAGCGGTGATGGTAGAATATTCTTCACCAAACACTAACAAACCGTTGCACTTAGGACACGTTCGTAATAATTTATTAGGATATTCAGTTGCCGAAATTATCAAAGCTTCTGGGAAAAAAGTATATAAAACACAAATCATCAACGATAGAGGAATCCATATTTGTAAGTCAATGTTGGCTTGGCAAAAATTTGGAAATGGAGAAACTCCAGATTCTACTGGATTGAAAGGGGATAAATTGGTTGGTAATTATTATGTGGCTTTTGATAAGGCTTACAAAGGTGAAATTGCTGAATTGATGAATGCCGGCAAAACAGAGGAAGAAGCAAAAAAAACAGCTCCAATTATTCTCGAAGCGCAGCAAATGCTTTTGGATTGGGAGAATGGAAAACCTGAAGTAATTGCACTTTGGAAAACTATGAACCAATGGGTTTATGAAGGTTTTGCAGTAAGCTATAAAAATCTAGGAGTAAATTTTGATAGCTTTTATTATGAAAGCAATACCTATTTATTAGGAAAAGATGTTGTTCAAGTAGGATTGGACAAAGGAATTTTCGAAAAAGATCCAGATGGTTCTGTTTGGATTGATTTGACCGATGAAGGATTAGATCGTAAAATTGTTTTACGTTCTGATGGAACTGCAGTTTACATGACTCAAGATATTGGGACTGCCATTCAACGTGTAAAAGACATGCCAGATGTTGGTGGAATGGTTTACACAGTTGGGAATGAGCAAGATTATCACTTTAAAGTTTTGTTTTTAATACTTAAAAAGCTAGGTTTTGATTGGGCTTCCAGTCTATTTCATTTATCGTACGGAATGGTTGATTTACCTTCTGGAAAAATGAAAAGCCGTGAAGGAACTGTTGTTGATGCCGATGATTTGATGCAGGAGATGACTGATACAGCTCAAAAAATTGCCGAAGATTTAGGGAAATTAGATTCTTATTCAGTTGAAGAAAAATCAAAATTATACAATACGATAGGCCTTGGTGCGCTTAAATATTATATTTTGAAAGTAGATCCAAAGAAACGTATTCTGTTTAATCCAGAGGAATCAGTTGATTTTGCTGGAAACACAGGGCCTTTCATTCAATATACCTATGCCAGAATTCAATCAATTATTCGCAAAGCCGATTTTGATTTTGCTTCCAACGCAGGAATTGAAGAACTTCACGAAAAGGAAAAAGAATTGGTGAAACAACTTGAATTGTTTCCAGAGGTGATTCAGAATGCGGCCCATAATCATAGCCCTGCCTTGATTGCTAATTATACGTATGACTTGGTTCGTGAGTACAATTCTTTTTACCAAGCCGTTTCTATACTTGGTGAAACTGATTTGAACAAAAAGATATTCAGAGTGCAATTGTCCAAAAAAGTGGCTGATATTATTGCTGATTCTTTTAGTTTATTGGGGATTAATGTTCCAGAGCGAATGTAATTTTACAGATAAAATTTAAGAAGAGGTTGTCTATATTTTTAAGCAGCCTCTTTTTTTGAGGATAATTGCAAAAAAGCAAAATGTTGATTCTTAGCCCCAGTTGAAGTGGAAATCCTTTATGTTTTTTCTTTAAAAACATAAAGATTGCAATGAAAAACGGGACGATGTTTCCAAAAATGCCAAATCTTTCTGCTCCAAAATAATAATCGGACTACCATTTTGAATTTTATTTTAAAACAATTGCTTTTTTATTTCTAATACTATTTAAACTTCAATATCAAATCATTAAATTTGCGCCTTAATTAAAGAGAAATACAATTATGTTCGATAATTTAAGCGATAAACTAGACAAAGCCTTTCATATATTAAAAGGACACGGAAAAATCACTGAAGTAAACGTAGCCGAAACTTTGAAAGAAGTGCGTCGTGCTTTACTTGATGCCGATGTCAATTTTAAAATTGCCAAAGATTTTACAACCAAAGTAAAAGAGAAAGCAATAGGTCAAGATGTATTAACGACATTACAGCCTGGACAATTATTGGTAAAGTTAGTCAAAGATGAGCTTACCGAATTGATGGGTGGAGATGTTGCGGGAGTTAATCTTTCTGGAAATCCTTCAGTTATATTAATGTCAGGATTGCAAGGATCTGGGAAAACTACTTTTTCTGGAAAATTGGCTAATTATCTTCAAACGAAAAAGAATAAAAAAGTGCTTTTGGTTGCCTGTGATATTTATCGTCCTGCGGCTATTCAGCAATTGTATGTTGTAGGAGATTCTATTGCTGTTGAAGTATACTCTGAACCAGAAAATAAAAATCCAGTTGAAATTGCACAAAATGCGATTAAGCATGCAAAAGCTAATGGATTCAATGTCGTGATTGTCGATACTGCTGGTCGTCTAGCAGTCGATAAAGAAATGATGGATGAAATTGCAAAAGTGCATAAAGCTATCCAACCACAAGAGACTTTATTTGTTGTAGATGCCATGACAGGTCAGGATGCTGTAAATACTGCAAAAGCGTTCAACGATATATTGAATTTTGATGGTGTTATTTTAACCAAATTAGATGGAGATACTCGTGGTGGAGCTGCGATTTCTATTAAGTCAGTAGTAAACAAACCAATCAAGTTTGTGGGTACTGGTGAGAAAATGGATGCGATTGATGTTTTCTATCCAAATCGTATGGCAGAACGTATCCTTGGTATGGGAGATGTTGTGTCGTTGGTGGAAAGAGCACAAGAGCAATATGACGAAGACGAAGCTAGAAAAATCCAAAAGAAAATTGCTAAAAACGAATTTGGTTTTGATGATTTCTTGTCTCAAATTCAGCAAGTGAAGAAAATGGGTAATATGAAAGACTTGGTTGGAATGATACCAGGTGCTTCAAAAGCGATGAAAGATATCGAAATTGAAGACGATGCTTTCAAACATATTGAAGCCATTATTCATTCAATGACTCCAATTGAAAGAAGCAAGCCTGCAATAATTGATGTAAAAAGAAAAGCTAGAATTGCAAAAGGATCTGGGACAAAAGTGGAGCAAGTAAACCAATTGATGAAACAGTTTGAGCAAATGAGTAAAATGATGAAGATGATGCAAGGCCCAGGAGGAAAAAACCTGATGAAGATGATGGGCGGAATGAAAGGAATGCCAGGCGGAATGCCGAGATAAAATAGAATGTTTAAGGTTTAAAGTTTCAAATAGATTGAAATTTTAGACCTTAAATTTTTTAAGATAAATAGAGAGAAAAACTTTAAAGATCAAACATTTAACTTTTTAAAAAATGCAAATACTAGACGGAAAAAAAACATCGCAGGATATTAAAAATGAAATTGCTGCTAAAGTAAAAACAATGAAAGACAATGGGGAAAAAGTACCTCATTTGGCTGCTGTAATTGTTGGAACTGATGGAGCAAGTTTAACTTATGTGGGGAGCAAAGTACGTTCTTGTGAACAAATTGGCTTCGAATCTACATTAGTAAGTTTACCTGCCGATATAACCGAAGAAGCATTACTTGCGAAGATTAAAGAATTAAACGAAGATGATAATTTGGATGGTTATATTGTTCAATTACCGTTACCAAAACACATCGACGAGCAAAAAATACTTATGGCTATTGATCCTGAAAAAGATGTGGATGGTTTTCATCCTGCTAATTTTGGGAAAATGGCTTTGGATATGGAAACATTTTTGCCTGCAACTCCATTTGGAATAATGGAATTGTTAGAAAGATACAAAGTAGAAACCGCAGGTAAGCACACCGTAGTTATTGGGCGTAGCCATATTGTGGGAAGACCAATGAGTATTTTGATGAGTCGCAAAGGTTATCCTGGAGATTCTACAGTAACACTTACTCACAGTAGAACTAAAAATATTGAAGAATATACTAAAAATGCCGATATCATCATTACGGCTCTTGGTGTTCCAAATTACTTGAAAGCCGATATGGTGAAAGATGGAGTTGTAGTAATCGATGTTGGTATTACAAGAGTAGAAGACGCTTCGCACCCAAAAGGATATGTAATTACTGGTGATGTTGATTTTGATGGAGTAAGCAAAAAGTCTTCTTTTATAACTCCAGTTCCGGGAGGAGTAGGGCCAATGACTATTGCGATGTTGTTGAAAAACACGCTTTTGGCAAGAGAAATCAGAAGCAGAAAATAAAGTATTCTAAATAAATTTAAAAAGCCGTTTCATTTAATTGAAACGGCTTTTTAAGTATTTAGTAGTCTCCTCTTTTCTTAAATCGAGGGTCATCTCTTTTGATGAATTCAGTCCTTCTTTTTTGAGGTTCCGCTTTTGGTAAGCTGGCTTCTTCTGTTTTACTGGAAGGTTCGATTAATTCATTGAGTTCCTTTATTTCGGCATCGGTTAAATCACGGTAGCGACCTACTGGAACATCTAGTGAAATATTGATAATTCGGATACGTTTTAAGGCAGTAACTTCATAGCCTAAATACTCACACATTCTACGGATTTGACGATTCAATCCCTGTGTTAGAATGATTTTGAAAATGTATTTGCTGATCTGTTCCACTTTACATTTGCGGGTAACAGTGTCCAGAATTGGTACGCCATTGCCCATTCGTTCTATAAAACGGTCGGTTATGGGTTTACTTACTGTTACGGTATATTCTTTTTCGTGATTGTTTCTGGCACGTAATATTTTGTTGACGATATCACCGTCGTTGGTCATAAAAATTAAACCTTCACTGGCTTTGTCCAATCGTCCAATTGGGAAAATACGTTTTGGATAATTGATGTAATCTACAATATTATTACGAACTTCCAGATTGGTGGTGCATTCTATTCCTACGGGTTTGTAGAAAGCTAGATAAACGGGTTTTTCATTTTTCTCACGGATTAGTTTTCCGTCTATGCGTACTTCGTCATCCGGTGAAACTTTGGTTCCCAGTTCTGGCACCACTCCATTGATGGTTACTCGACCTTCTTCTATAAATTTATCGGCCTCTCTGCGGGAACAATAGCCCGTTTCTCCTATGAATTTATTGAGGCGTTTTAGATTTTCTTCCATACTGCAAAAATAGTCTTTTTTTGGATTGTTGGATAGTTAGATTATTAGATTGTTCGATTTCTTCTTTCAGGTAGTTATGTGGTTTGTGAATTTGATTAAAAAAAATCATACTCTTATGGTTTATTAGTTTTATAATCTAAAAGTCTAAAAATCGAAATATCCAAAAGCCTATTCTTCAAATAAAAAACGATATATTTCTTGGTACAAATCATCGTCGTGCATGGAATGTCCTAAATCTTTGGTTGTAATGAATTTTCCTTTTTTCCAACCACTTGCAATTTTTTGGCCTTCTTCAAATGCGACCACAGTGTCGGTGGTATCGTGGGCAATGATTCCTTCAATTTTAATGTGTTTTGCAAATGCGCCACCGGAGAAATCTTCTAGTTTGAAATTAAAATTTTCTAAGTAGCGTTTTTCCAAAAGTGTGAACATTTTACGATTGAGGCTCAACATTTGGATATAATTATCGATGAGTGTTTTCAAATCGGAAGGGGCACCTAGAATAACCATTTTCTCAATGCTGGTTTCAGGGTGCAAATATTGATGATAGATACAGGCTGCTCCACCTATGGAGTGACCAATGATGATGCTTGGGTTGTATTTTTCGACCGCTTTGTTGATGAACTCAGCATAACGTGGTACGTTGAACTCCTTGCCGCTGCTTTGTCCGTGAGCAGGTGCATCTATGGCTATGATGGTACTTCCTGATTTTTGCAGATAGGGCAGGGTTTTCTCCCAACGGGCCGAATTACTTTCCCAACCGTGAACTAAAAGAATTTTGGTGTCATTTCCTTCCCATACATAGGTTTGGAATTGGTGTTCGTTGTGCTGGAACGTTTCTTTGATTGTGTTTTGCAGAATTTCTGGAACTTGGTCATTGGCTATTTTTCCAATTCTGGGATTAGTAAAAAGGGCATAGGATAGTTGTAATGCCTTTTTGGGTTGAATCAAACTGAGTAGGTTGATGTAAAGACCAACGGATTTGACAGTTAGGAATCGGATGCTTTTTTTTAGGTTCAAAATATGGGGGTATAAAAAAAGCCTCGAAATTCGAGGCTTAGATATTTTTAGAATTTTGAAAACAATTGTTCCATTTTCTCTCTTTCTTCTTCAGCCAGAACACTGTCGACTAAGATTCTTCCAGAGTGCTCATCAATTAAGATTTTCTTTCTAGAAGCAATTTCTACTTGTGTTTGTGGTGGAATTGTAAAGAATGATCCTGCTGATGCACCTCTTTCGATAGAAACAACAGCTAGTCCGTTACGAACACTGCTTCTGATTCTTTTGTAGGCTACCAATAAACGATCTTCAATTAATGCTTCATATTCTGCAGATTTCTCAGTCAAGAAGATTTCTTCTTTTTGAGTTTCGGCCATAATAGCATCCAATTCTGATTTTTTATGTTTCAAGTGAGAAGATTTAGATTCTAATCTCTCTTTTGAAGAAGAAATCACTTCTTTTTTATGCTCGATAGAAGCTTTCATTTCTTTGATTTGCTTTTCAGCCAATTGAATTTCTAATTCTTGAAATTCGATTTCTTTGGTCAAAGAGTTGAATTCGCGGTTATTACGAACGCTTTCTTGTTGTTTAGTGTATTTTTTGACAGCTTCTTTGTGTTCGTCAATTGCATTCTTTTTTTCTTTGATAAGATTTTCGATAACTTCTAATTCCCCTTTCAATTTCTCTGAACGAGTGCTTAAACCTGCAACTTCATCTTCTAAATCCTCAACCTCTAAAGGAAGTTCTCCTCTAACGTTTCTGATTTCGTCAATTCTAGAGTCAATTAGTTGTAAATCGTAAATTGCTCTTAACTTGTCCTCAACACTTAATTCTTTCGTATTCGCCATATTCTATAAGTACTTAACTGGATTTGTATTTTCTTCCGATAAAATGATTGCAAAATTAAGGATTTTTTTTCTAAGATAATCAACAATATACTCTTTTGTATAGCGTTCACTTTCAAAATGTCCAATATCGGCCAATAAAAGTTGATTTTCGGCTTCATAATATTGGTGATATTTCAAATCGGCTGTCAAAAAGACATCAGCACCGGCTTGAATGGCATTTTTTATCGCAAAACTTCCTGATCCACCCAATACCGCCACTTTTTTTATTTTTTTTCCAGTAAAGGCTGAGTGACGAATTCCGTTGGCTCCCATTTTGTCTTTTGCATACTGCAGAAAATCCTTTTCGTCCATTGGTTCTTCCAGTTCGCCAATCATTCCCAAACCAATATGATTAAAAGTGTTTTTCATATTGTAGATTTCAGTGGCAACTTCTTCGTAAATATGATTTTCTCTTAATGCTTTTATGATTTTTGCTTCTAAATGCTTGGCATAAACAACTTCGATTTTAACCTCGGTACCTCTAGACATTACACCTCTTTCGCCAATGGTAGGTTCACTTTTTTCGTTACCTTGATATGTAAAAGTTCCTTCTGAGTTGAAACTGCATTTATCATAATTACCAATGCTTCCAGCTCCAGCTTCGAATAAAGCATTTCGAACTTTTTCGGCATTGTCTCTAATAGTGTAGGTGACTAATTTTCGGATGTGATTTTGTTTTGGGATTAAGATCTGTGTGTTTATCAATTCTAAAGTATCACAAAATATTTTATTTACGCCTTCTGGATGGTTATCCAATGCGGTATGGACAGCATAAATGGCGATATCATTTTTTATAGCTTTGAGAATAGCTCGTTCTACATAATTTTTCCCAGTTATTTTCTTTATTCCATTGAATAAAATAGGATGAAAACAAACAATCAAATTACATTTTTTGGCAACGGCTTCGTCAATTACATTTTCTAAAGCATCATGGCAAACTAAAACGCCTGTTGCTTCAGTATTTTCATCTCCTATTATTAAACCTACATTGTCAAAATCTTCGGCATAAGCCAATGGAGCCATTTCTTCAAGAACAGAAAGTATTTCTTTTATTGTACTCATTTTTTAATCTTTTCGGGGTATTTATTAATCTGAACTTTATAAACTAATAACGCAAATTAATTGAAATTAATCTGTAAAGTTGTTATTAGTTTATTTTTAATAATTTCCGTTCAAAGATAAAATATTATCCATTCCTAAAATGAATTTATTGTGAAAAAAAAATGATCCACTAGCCATTTTGTAAGCTCTTTTTTTTGATGTTTAACAGTATTAATTTTTTTCTCAGATTAATAAAATACAAATATTCTAAAAATTATCTCTTAGTATAGTTTTGCTTTTAATTCTTTATATTCAGCAGTCATTTCTAATGCATTATAAACACTCAAAAGGCTTTTGGAAGTATCTTCATCTTCGGGATTAATTTCAATTACTTTTTGGAGATAAGGAATTGCTTTTTTATAAACATTATCTCTTTTTCCTTTTAAAGTTTCATATTTTTTCATTTCTCCAGGAGATGTGCCTAGTTTATCCATCTCTTCATTTATAGTCTCAACTTCATCCAGTTTTAGAAAGGATAGATTTATATAAGCATTGATATATTTAGGATTAAGCGTGATTGCTTTCAAATAAAAATTTTCAGCATCGGTTGTGTTTTTGGCTTTAGCGCTAAGAACTCCTAAATTATAAACTAAATCGACATCATTTTGATTTTTTTTCAAAATGGGTTCTATTGTTTTTTTAAACGACTCATAGTCTTTGTTTTCTATATATAGATCGGCTTCTGCCAAAGCCAAAGAAATGTCTTCAGGATTTTTTAATCTAGCGTCATAAATTACTTTTTTGGCTTTTTCCCGATCTCCTTTTTGTACATAAAGCAAAGCCAAGTTTTTATAAATCTCCCCTCTTTTGGAAATTCTTTTTTCTGTTCGGGGTTTTTCATGGGTACCGGCTTGAATAGACAAATTCCTGTCATATTCCGTTGAAAAATTTTCTTCAGTTTTTGTTATTCTGTTTGTTGCAAAATAATTGGTACCAATTCCGGAAAAGTTAAGAGCTTTTAGTGTTTCATAATGTTGAAGAGCGGTAGCGTAATCTTTTCCATTTACAAATGCAGATGCTGAATTAAATAAATTAATAGTGTCTTTTGTATCAGTTAAATAAGCTTCATATCGTTCATTAGCACTGTCAATATATTTTTTTTCCTTAAAATCATTTGCAGCTATATTTATTAATTTCTCTTTAATATTTTTAAAAGAACTTTGGATTTGACCAGTATATCTTCTTTTTCCTGACTCTGATTCTATTTTGATCGTTTCTCTATACGATTTTGTTGCTAAAACTAAGTTTTTGCCTTCGTCTGTTTTTTTTTCAGCTAATCCTAAATAGGAACTTCCCTGTATAAAATAATATTGAGCTCTTTCTTCATCTATAGAGTTGTAAACCTGATATTCAATGCTTTTTAAAATGGCGATTGCATTCTGCGGATTGCCGCTGTTCATCTCTTTTTCAGCTTCTTTTATTTTTTCTTTTTGCGCTTGAATAGTTCCAGTAAACAATAATAAGATTAAAACAGTAAAGTAGTTTTTTTTCATAATGTGATAATTGTAGGTTAAACAAATTTGGTTTTTGGACTGTGTTTAATGTATCAATTATGTTATTTTTTTGTTTAAATTTATTTAAATAACATGGTTTTTTAACAAAAATAGAATTAAAAATGAACTGATTAAGTGGTTTTGGGTAGAATTTTATGTCGGATAAACAGATTTCAGAAAACGATAAAAAACGATATGTTAATTTATGGTTATCACAATTCGAAAGCCCTTTTTTTGTTAAAAAATAATGCGATAAAAGGATCTTATTTTTTGAAGTTTAAAGTTTAAAGTTTATCTGTTTGAATGTTAAATTGGTGAAAAAAGATTTTTAGGTTTGTAATTGCTTTCGCTACTATTATAAAATGTTTTACTTTCGTAAAATGAATTTACTGCGAAAGATATTGTTCCCATTCGCCATTATGTATGGCTTTATTACGAGTATTCGGAATTTACTTTTCGATACAGGAATTTTAAAATCCTATTCTTTTGATTTGCCCGTTATTGCAGTGGGAAATCTAAGTGTAGGTGGAACGGGAAAGACTCCTCAAATAGAATACTTAATTAGATTACTTTCGAATAAATATAAAGTGGCTACTTTAAGTAGAGGTTATAAAAGACAATCCGAAGGGTTTGTTTTGGCTACTTCAAATTCAAATGCTTTAGAATTGGGTGATGAGCCATTTCAGTTTTATCAAAAATTCAAAAACATTCAGGTGGCTGTAGACGCTAATCGAAAGAATGGAATCGAGCAGTTGCTTTCCAATTCGGATTCTCCAGAAATTATTTTATTGGATGATGCTTTTCAACATCGAAAGGTAAAAGCGGGATTCTATATTATGCTTACTTCTTATGGAGATTTGTATTGTAATGATTTTATGTTGCCTACAGGGAATTTACGGGAGAGTAGAAGTGGAGTTCAAAGAGCGAATATTGTCATTGTTACAAAATGTCCTTCAAACCTTTCTTATGATGCTCAAAATACCATAAAAAAACAACTGAATCTGTCTCCAAATCAAAGTTTGTTCTTTACCTTTATTAACTATGATGATGTCATTTATTCCGATGATAAAACGATAAAAGTTGCTGAAGTGAAAAGTATTGATAAGATACTTTTGGCAGGGATTGCAAAGCCTGAATCGTTTTTTACTTATTTAAAAAAAGACAATGACGACTGCATGACTTTTCCCGATCATCATAATTTTAGCGAAAGCGAACTAGAAGAGATTAAGAAAAAAGCAGGTAACAAGATTATTGTAACAACCGAAAAAGATTATGTACGTTTGAAAGGAAGCATTTTGAGTGAACAGCTTTATTTTTTGCCTATAAAAAGTTTGTTTCTTTCTGATGGTGATAATTTTGACAAAAATATTTTGAATTATGTGGGACAAAGTACAAGAAACCGTTAGTTATATAAAAGGAAAAATAAATTTCTCTCCAGAATTTGGAGTGATTTTAGGATCTGGATTGGGTGGATTTACTGATGACATTATAATTGAATATACATTGTCGTATGAGGAAATTCCAAATTTTCCCATTTCGACAGTTCAAGGACATAAAGGAGCATTGGTTTTTGGGACTATTGGTAGTAAAAAAGTAGTTGCCATGCAAGGACGTTTTCATTTTTACGAAGGATATTCCATGAAAGAAGTCACTTTTCCTGTTCGCGTGATGAAGTATTTGGGCGTTGAAAAGTTAATAGTCTCCAACGCTTCTGGAGGTGTAAATCCTAATTACAAAGTGGGTTCTATTGTGATTATCAAAGATCATATCAATTTTATGCCGGAACATCCTTTACGAGGGAAAAATGATGAACGTTTTGGCCCAAGGTTTGTGAATATGAGTCAACCGTATTCAATTGAAATGATTGCTAAGGCAAAAGCAATAGCACAAGAATTAAGCATTGAAGTTCATGATGGAATTTATTTTGGATTGCAAGGACCAACATTTGAAACCTTATCCGAATATAGAATGGTTAAGATTTTAGGTGCTGATTGTGTAGGGATGTCTACGGTTCCAGAGGTAATTGTTGCTCGTCATATGGAATTGGAAACGTTTGGTGTTTCTATTATCACTGATATGGGTGATGAGGAAAGTATACTAACCATTTCGCATGATGAGGTTTTGGAAGCAGCAAAAAATGCTGAACCTGATTTGCGTAGGCTTATCAAGGAATTGATTGTAAGGAATTAAGAATTAATTATGTTTTGTGCAATTATGGTATAAAAATCTTCTGCTACAAATGGTTTTGTGATTACATCTGTCATGCCGTAAGAAAGTAACATTTCCCTGTTTTCATTTAATGAAATGGCTGTTAGGGCAAGTATAGGAGTTTTGGTGTCAAACTCTCTAATTTGTTGTGTTGCAATAGTTCCGTTGATTCCCAATAAGTGAACATCCATTAAAACCATGTCGAATGCCTTGTTTTTTAAAAGTTGAATAGCCTCTTCACCATTGTCCAAAATGGTGCATTTCATTGCCTTATTTGTCAACATTTTTTGGGTAATCATTTGGTTGATTTTGTTGTCTTCAACCACTAATATTTTTTTGTCTTTGAAGATTTCTGGATTGTAGTTTTTGGTAACAACTTTATTTTGAATAGGTTTGATGTCTACTTTGAAATTCAATTCAAAAGAGAAAGTCGAGCCTTCTCCAACAATACTTTTTAATCTTATCCGTCCACCCAGAATACGAACCAGTTTTTTTACAATGGTTAATCCTAATCCAGTACCTCCAAATTTTCTATTGATTTCTACTGAACCTTGTGAAAAACTTTCGAAAACTGTTTTTAATTTATCTTCCGGAATTCCAATACCTGTATCAATAATTTGGAAAAAGATGGTAGCGTTGTTGTTTTGATAGTTTCTTAATCGGGCAAGAACACTAACTGTTCCATTATTGGTAAATTTTAGTGCATTATTGATTAAATTCATGAAAATTTGAGACAATTTAGTGGGGTCTCCTATTAAATTTTCAGGTATTGTTGAATCTATTTTGAGAATGAATTTGTTGTTGTTTATGGTGGCAATTTCTTTGAGCGAGTTTTGGATATCTCCCAATAATTGTTTGAGATTAAAATTAATATACTCAATTTCTAATTTATTGGATTCTATTTTATTTATTTCTAAGATATCATTGATGAAGGTAGTTAGGTAGTTGCCAGAAAATTTTAATGAAGACAAATAATGCATCTGCGATTTTTTTGGGCGCTCTTCTAATAATAGGTGAGTAATGCCGTTGATGGCATTCAGTGGCGTTCGAAGTTCATGACTTACTGTAGATAGAAATTCAGATCTTGCTTTGGAAGCCTCTTCGGCTTTGTTCTTGGCTGCAATCAATTCATTGTTTTTTTCTTTCAATAATGAATTGGTTTGATTGCGAATTATGTTGTTTTTGTAAAGAGATAAACTCAAAAGGGATAGAATTGAAATGATTGCAATTGCTAAAATACTGATAAGTTTAGAAAATTTATCAGCTTTTTCTTTTTCCCTATTTTCTTTTTCAAGTAATAATTCTTCTTGTTTTCGCTGGGATTCTTTAAAAGTCTCATAATCGTTAATACCTAGTTTTTCTTCATTTGCAAGCACAATGCTTTCTTTTAGATTCAAATGTTTTTTTAAGTAGGTGTAAGCAGTAGATTTGTCAAGTAATTTGTCGTAAACTGTACTTAAAGCCAGTAAAATGTTAGACTTTTGATTTAAGTTTTTAGTTTCTTTATTTAATTCTAAAGCTCGATTGAAGTAATTCAAAGCCAAGTTGTATCTTTTGTCGGTGGCTTCAATCGTTCCCATTTGATAAAGGGCTTCAGCTTTTGAATTTGTTAAAAGAGGACTGTCTGGTTTTGCAATGATGTCGTTGAAAAGAATTGAGGCCAAAGTTGTATCTCCCCTCGTTTTTGAAAGCACTCCTTTTTGGAGTCTGATTAGATCTGCTTTATCCTTTATTTTTAATTTTTTTTGAATTTCTTCAGTTTTGAGAATAGAGCTTTCAGCTAGGATATAATTTTTTTTCTCTATGCAAGACAAGCTTATATAATAGTAGGCTTTAGCGACTTTGTCGTTGGGTTCTTTAGAAATACTGTTAAATAATACAATGCTTTTGCTGAATAATTCTACGGCATCATTGTGAAGATTTAAGTCAAAATATATTTTACCTAAGCTGAATGTTTGAGCAGCTTCTGCTTCAATATTTTTATTTCTTTTGCAATAATTTATTGATTTTTGAGTGTATGATAAAGCTTCTTTATAATTATTGTTTTTGATGTTCTCGGTTGCTAATTTGGAGTAATAACTAACGCTGTCTACTTTGTTTCCAATTTGTGAATGGAGTAGTGAGTGAAAAAAAACAATAAATAATAAAAAGTATTTCATGTTTGATGGTATTTTTTACTATTGTTTAGTAATAAAATCAGATCTATGATTCTGGAGGAATATCCAATTTCATTATCATACCAACCTACTACTTTTACCATTTTGTCGATTACAGAAGTAAGTTGAGAATCAAATATACATGAATTTTTATTGCCAATTACATCTACAGACACAATAGGGTCGTCTGTATACTCTAAAATCCCTTTTAAATTGGTTTGAGAGGCCAGCTTAAAAGCGTTGTTTATCTCTTCTATGGTGACTGTTTGTTTTACATTAAAAGTAATATCAGTCAAAGACCCATCGGGTACAGGGACTCGAATTCCGCAACCACCCATTTTGCCATCCAGTGAAGTGAAAATTTTAGTCAATGCTTTTGCTGCACCAGTTGTTGTTGGAACAATGGATTGACTTGCTCCTCTTGCTCTGCGCAAATCTTTATGAGGTTGATCGTGTAAACTTTGATCGGTAGTGAAAGAGTGTATAGTAGTAATGTAGGCTTGTTCAATTCCGCAAAGCTCTTCAATCACTTTTATCATTGGCGCAGCATTATTGGTGGTGCAACTGGCATTGGATATAATGGTTTCTGTGCCGTCAAGAATGGATTCATTAACCCCTAAAACAACAGTTTTTATATTATCTACTTCTGATGGGGCTGAAAGAATTACTCTTTTTGCACCTGCTAAAACATGTGCATTTATCTCTTCAAAAGTTTTATATTTACCGGTAGATTCTACAACAAAGTCAATATCAATACTTTTCCAGTCTAGGTTTGGAATGTTTTTTTCGTGGAAAAATAAAAAGTGTTTCCCATCAACCACAATTCCCTTTTCGTCGTGGCAAACTGTAACAGGTAAAACACCGTGAATACTGTCGTATTTCACTAAATGGGACATTGTTTTTTTGTCAGCAATGTCATTTATGGCAACTACTTCTATACTGGGATGGTTTAAAAGCAAGCGAAATAAATTTCGCCCGATTCTTCCAAAACCATTAATAGCAATTCTTGTTTTCAAGCTTATTTGTTTAAGCGGTTAATCGGTTAAACGATTAACCGATTAAACTTTATTATAATATGTGTTTTTGTGCTTTGTAAGAAGATCGAACCAATGGGCCACTTTCAACATGACGGAAACCTAACTCCAAACCGTATTTTTCATATTTCGCAAATTGATCCGGTGTTATGAATTCTTTTACAGGAAGGTGTTTTTTACTAGGTTGTAAATATTGACCAATAGTAACAATGTCAACATTGGCTGCACGTAAATCACGCATTGTTTGAAAAACTTCTTCTTCTTGCTCGCCAAGGCCTAGCATAATTCCAGATTTGGTTCTGTTGATCCCTTTTTCTTTTAGGTACCTCAAAACTTCCAGACTTCGGTCGTATTTGGCTTGTATGCGTACTTCGCGAGTTAGTCTTCTAACGGTTTCCACATTATGTGAAACTACTTCGGGATTGGCTTCTACGATACGGTCAATATTTCTTTCGATACCTTGGAAATCAGGAATTAGAGTTTCTAGGGTAGTGTTTGGATTCATTCTGCGAATGGCTTTTACAGTTTCAATCCATATGATTGAACCACCATCTTTTAAATCATCTCTGTCAACGCTAGTAATTACTGCATGTTTGATGTTCATGATTTTGATAGAACGAGCCACTTTTTCAGGTTCATCCCAATCTACAGTTTCTGGTCTTCCTGTTTTTACACCACAAAAACCGCAAGAACGTGTACATACATTTCCTAAAATCATAAATGTTGCAGTTCCTTCTCCCCAGCATTCTCCCATATTTGGGCAGCTTCCGGAAGTACAAATAGTATTGAGGCTATATTTATCTACCAAACCACGAAGTTCAGTGTATTTTTGTCCTATTGGGAGTTTTACCTTTAACCATTTTGGTTTCCCAACAGGTAATGTGTTATCTAAAACAGTTTCCATATTTCAATTTTCAGAGTACAAAGATAAGCAATGTAGTTTTAGAATTCGAGCTCTCTATTTGTGAATTTTGAGAAAACTTGTTTGGTTATCAAGCCGATTTTTAGATTTTCACATTAAAAAGTGTTTTTTTTAAATAAATTTAATTTAGGGGTTTATAGTGTTAAATTTTGAATATTAAAATAAAACAGGATTTTGTAGTTTTAAAGTTGTAGTATATTTGCACTTTAAAACAAATAAAATAAAAGATGAATACAAAAACATTATTATTAGGTGCTTTTTCAATATTGTTTGGGTTGTCTACAGCGCAAGCACAAATTAATTTTGGAGAAAGAGCATTGGGTGCTGTTCAAAAAGGAATGACGGGATTTACTTTTACCGATGCAGATGCAGCTGCTTTGTCTAAACCTGCAGTTGATAAAATGGATGCTGAAAATAAAGTGGCAGGACCAACAGATCCTTATGCCATTCGTTTAGCTAAAGTTTTTGGGAAATATACAAAAGGGGAGTTTTACACCTTGAATTATAAAGTGTATCTTACTAAAGACATCAACGCTTTTGCAACAGCAGATGGTAGTGTGCGTGTTTTTTCGGGTTTGATGGATGTAATGGATGATAACGAATTAATAGCGGTAATTGGTCATGAAATTGGTCACGTTAATAATCATGATTCTAGAGATGCTATGAAAGCTTTGTATCAAAAAGAAGCTTTGATTGATGCTGCAGCTTCACAATCTACTAAAGTGGCTGCTGTAACCGATAGTCAATTGGCTAAAATTGGTAGTGCAATGATTGACAGTAAATACAGTCGTAAACAAGAATCGGAAGCCGATTTGTTTGCTTATGAATTTATGAAAAAAAATGGGTATGATGTAAATGCTGAGGAATCTGCATTTAGAATATTGGCTAAAATGAGTGAAGGTGCTCAAAGCTCGTTTATTGATCAAATGATGAGTTCTCATCCTGATTCTAGTTTAAGAGCGGATGAAGCCAAAGCAAGGGCTGAGAAAGATGGTTTGTATAAACTTTATGTAAAAAAGCCTGCTGTGACAGCTCCTGTAAAGAAAACAACAACCAAAAAGAAGAAAACTACTAAAAAGAAAAAATAAATTTTCATACTGGAGTTTAATTAAAAAGAGAAAGCCGAACTTTTGAAGTTCGGCTTTCTCTTTTTAATTTAAAGCCTAATTAGGCTGGATGGTAATTGGTAGATTATAGGAAGTTCTAACCGCTTTGCCTTCAAACATACCTGGAGACCATTTAGTTTTTAAGGATTTTAAAACACGAATAGCTTCAGCTCCTAAACCATAACCAGGGTCTTTTAAAACTTTTATATCCGTCATGCTTCCATCTTTTTCTATAACAAAAGAAACACTTACTCGAATTGCATTTTCGCTTTCTAATTCTGGTTTTTCAAAATTATTACCAACATAAGTGTAGAACTTTTTGATTCCACCAGGAAATTCGGGCATTTTATCAACCACATTGCTTGATAGAATGGTGGTATCAGTAATGCCAGGAGTGCTTGCGACAGCAGTACCAGTTGAAGGAGTTGTTCCTACTCCTGAACTAACTATTCCTGATGTATTATCACTTGGATTGTTTTTGAGGTCAATGTTGGTTGCAATATCTTTTGGTGTTGCTGCTTCAGCATGAACAATCTCCGGATTTATAAGTTGTGCATTGGTATTGATATTCTCTGTAATTGGATTCTTAATTTCGGGAATAACAACTTCTTCAACTTTTGTTTCAGGTAGTACATAAGGATCGATATCCACAACTACAATTGGAGGTAAGTCTGGAACTAATGATGGAATCCGGTGTTCTGGATTTAGATAATTATAAACCATTGGTATACTAATGGCCGCAGTCAAAAGTGATACTCCCATAAAGAGTGCAAAAAAGGATGTCTTAGTGTTTTCTTGGCGTAAATGATACGCACCGTACTCTTTGTTTCTGTTTTCGAATACAAGGTTAATCCAGCTAGTTTCGAAGATGTTTGATTTAGACATAATTCATGGATTTAATGGTTAAGTAATAATTAAATCATAAGCTAAAGTAGTTTTAGTTTCTAACGCAAATAACAGGAATTTTAGTATATGTAAATGTGATTATTATTTAATAAAGTTGTTAAATGAATGTTGTTGTGAGTAAATATAGAAAAATTTACTGAATATAATCGTAATTATTTAACAAATTAAGTTCTGTTAATGTAATTAAGTTTTGGAGATTTTAATATAGCTGGGTAGTGTGTTTTCCGAGTATTGTTTAGTAAGATCTTTTAATGAAATTATCGTCTGTTTTGGATAATTTCTGAAAGTAATTTTTTGGCACGAAGCAATTTGATCTTTACATTGCTCAAAGGCTCGCCTATTTTATTGGCAATTTCCTGATAACTCATTTCCTGAAAATAACGCAACTGAATCACTTCTTGATAATGCGGTTTCAATTCTTTGATGAATTGTAATAGTTGTGAAAGATTTTGTTCGGTAATCAATACATCTTCTGCCGATGGAGTAGTGTCGGCAACATTATAAGCTGTTTGGTCTTGTTCATCAGTGATTTCGATAAAAAGACTCGATTTTTTTTTACGAATTAAATCGATATGCACATTCTTGGCAATAGAAATCAACCAGGTGTTGAATTGAAATTCGGAGTTATATGTGGCTATTTTGTCAAATGCCTTGGAGAATGTTTCTATGGTAATGTCTTCGGCAGTAGTTTCGTTTTCAGTGCGTTTTAGCATAAAACCATATACCTCATTCCAATAGTAATCTAACAGAAAAGTAAAGGCAACTTGATTTCCTTTTTTTGCTTTTTCTATTTGCTTGCTTATTTCCAATTCGCAGGTTTTGAGAAGATGTTGGTTATAAAGATATTAATTTGAGTGAATATAAGTATAATTTCTATAATAGGATACCAATACATCACATCTTTTTCTTTTAATTTTCCAGCTGCAAATCCAGTAACTATCCAAGTAATTAAATATCGAGATCCAATAAGGCTCAATACTAATATCCATTGAAACTGAAAAGCTAACAATAAAATTGGCAATAATAGAAACAACAATTGGGAACTAAAGAAAAGTCCTAGTTGTATTTTATCAAATGTTTTATAATGTTTGGCAGTGGCAACATGTCTTCTTTTTTGAATAAACCAATCTTGGAAAGTGGTTTTTGGAGCCGAGTATGTAAAACTATCAGGAGTATAACTAATTGTAGTATTATCTGAGTCCGCGGCTTGATTGATGAATAAATCGTCGTCACCCGAACGAATTTGTATATGATCGATAAAACCGTTCACGTTGAAAAATTCTTCTTTTTTGTAAGCTAAATTACGGCCAACTCCCATGTATGGTTTGCCTATTTTTGCCCAAGAAAAATATTGGGTTGCGGTAAGTAAAGTTTCGTATCGGATTATTTTATTCAAAAAGGAATTGGCTATTTTTTCATAACCTCCATAACCTAAAACAATAGTTTTTTGTTTTGTGAATTGGGAGCTCATAGCAGTTATCCAATCTTTCGTAGTTGGATAACAATCAGCATCAGTAAATAACAAGTATTCTTTTTTTGCAGCTTTGATTCCCAGTGTTAATGCGTATTTTTTGTTACCCCAAAAAGCTTCGTTGTTTTTTACTTTAACCAAACGAATATTAGGGTACTGTTTTTCAAATTCTTCAAAAATGTCCAAAGTATTATCTCTCGAAGCATCGTCAATTAAAACGATTTCAAAATCTGGATAATTTTGTTCGGCCAATAAAGGAATGTATTTAATGATATTTTCTTCTTCGTTTTTCGCACAAACAATTACAGAAATTGGAATGTTTTTAGGTTCAATTTCCTGTGCTCTGGCAAAAGAAAATTTTGCAAAAACTACTAAATAATAAAAAAGTTGAATGACAACTATTGCAATAAAAAAATATAAAGTAAAGGTTAGCATCATTTGTATTTTTTGGCTTTTAAAAACGATTGCAAATGTAATTAGCAATTGTCAATTATCAATGTAAAATCAGTAATTACTTTCTATTTTCAGCCATTTCTTTTGCTACAGCCATGGATTGAGGGTTTTCTGTTTTTTCTAATTCGGAAATAATATTCGAATAATTTTTGTCATCTCGGTTTTGCGACATTTTAGTTTGTGCCTGAATTTCTTCTATTTTAATTTCAAAAGCTACTATTCCTCTGGTTTGCATCATTGTTTTCTTTGATAAATCTGCCACTCGAACTGGACATTTGGAATTTTGCTCATATTTGTCCACCAGTTTGGTTAAGGAATCAATTACGGCATCTCCTTCAATGATTTTTATTTTTCCATAAACATGAACTGCCGAATAATTCCAAGTGGGTACATTCTCGTGGTCGTACCAAGAAGAAGAAATATAAGCGTGAGGTCCCGTGAATACTGCAAGAACTTGATCATTCGAGTCAAAGGCGGTCCACTGCGGATTTTCTTTTGAAATATGCCCCATCAAAACTTCTTCGCCTTCTTTGTTGATTTCTAGCTCTAATGGAATGTGGGTTGCCCATAATTTCCCGTTAGTTTGATTAATGAGTAGACCAAAAGCATTTGCATTTAGAAAGGTTCTGATAGCTTCTTTATCTTCGTTTTTATATAAATCTGGAATGTGCATTTTTTATAGATTTAAAGTGTTTTTTGAAAACAAACAGCGTCTAAGCGGTTTACATATTTACCGTAGTTTGGAATTTTTATATAATTTGATTTCAAGTAAAATGAACAAGCTTCTTCGTTTTTTACCCTTGTTTCTAAAACTAGCTTTTCATAATCCAGCTCTTTTGCTTTTGTTTCCAAAAAAGATAAAATAGATTGTCCAATATTTTTTCTAGGATATTTGGCAAACATTCGTTTTACTTCTCCTCTTTTTTCTGAGAGCGGTCTAATGGCTCCACATCCAACAATTTCGGCATTTAATTCGGCTATTACAAATACAAATTTAGGATTGTTGTATTCCCAATCTGTAAAAGAGTTTTTGCCGTCGCTTCCAAAACGGTCATAAAGATTCTGCGATAATTCCTCTATTATAGCATAAGCGTTAGGATTATTTGGATTTGAAATTTTAATTGCCAACATTTATTTTTGAATTTATATTATATTCACTTCAGCTTCGATGTGTATGCCAAATGTATTGAAAACTGTGTCTTGAACAGTTTTGGAAACATCTAAAATTTCTTGACCTGTTGCACCTCCATAATTCACTAAAACTAATGCTTGGTTTTTATGAATTCCGGCATCTCCAAAACGTTTTCCTTTCAAACCTGCATGCTCAATAAGCCAACCCGCAGGAACTTTGACTTCCGTTTCTGAAATGTCAAAGAATCTCATCTCTGGAAAATTTTGATGGATTTTCTTAAAATCAGATTTTAAAAGAATTGGATTTTTGAAAAAACTACCACTATTTCCTAATTCGGCAGGATCGGGTAATTTACTTTTTCTAATGGCAATTACTGCATTACTCACGTCTTTTAAACCGGGAGTTGTAATATTGTTTTTGGCTAATTCGGCGGTGATGTCTCCGTACGAAATATTTATTTTATGATTTTGTTTTGTTAGTTTAAAAACAACAGAAGTTATAATGTATTGGTCTTTTACCTCGTGTTTGAAAATGCTTTCTCGGTATCCAAAATTACATTCTTCTTTAGTAAAAGTCCTTATTTCCTGATTTTCGATATTGACCGCTTCGCAGGAAACAAAAGTATCTTTTATTTCAGTACCATAAGCACCTATATTTTGCACTGGTGTTGTGCCAACATTCCCTGGAATAAGTGACATGTTTTCGAGTCCGCCAAAGTTTTGTTCAATTGCCCAAAGCACAAATTGATGCCAGTTTTCACCTGCTTGACTTTCGACCCAAACATAATCGGCATCTTCTTTCAGTATTTTTTTTCCTTTTAAATCAATATGGATTACGAGAGCTTCGATGTTTTTTGTCAAAAGCATATTGCTTCCGCCTCCAAGAATAAATTTCTTTTGGTTTTTGTTTTGTTCCAAAATGCTTTTCAATTCAGATACACTGTGAACGGCAACAAATTGTTCGGCTTTGGCTTCAATGCCAAATGTATTGTAGTTTTTTAAAGAAAAATTATTTAAAATCTCCATAAAGAATTGTAATTAAGAGTGTTTTGCTTTGGATTTATTCCGAATATAAAGCTCTGTCGATAAAATTATTAAAAGGTTTCAATGCCATCATTTTTTCCACCATTATCGAAACGAAATCTTTTTGAGTCACCAATTTAGTATCGAAAGGTTGAGTGGCCGTAAAGCTTTTCAGTTTCAAGTATTCAACGGATGGATCTTCTTTATCGTAACCTTTTGGCGGATTTTTCAAAGTTGAATTTTCGTCCCTGTTCAGATTTTGATAAATGGATTGGAATTTTTTGTCGTTTATAATTTCGACCAAATCATCATAAAAAAAGTGAATTTCTTTTCTGATTTTCTGAAGTTGATCTGGTTGTGGGCAATATATTCCACCTCCAACAAAACATTTTCCGTTTTCTATATGGAGATAATAACCTGAAGCTTCAGTGTGTTTGGAACCTGCAGATATCCAAATACCCAAATTTGTTTTGTAGGGTGATTTGTCTTTGGCAAATCGAACGTCACGATTGATTCTAAAAACACAGTTTTTGACTTCCAACATTTCTAATGAAGGGTCAAGCGGTTTAAGTGCGTCAAGAAAAGCAGCAACCAATTGATGGTAGTCTTTCTTTACGGTTTCATAGCGTTTTTTGTTTTCAAGAAACCAATCGCGATTGTTGTTGGCTTTTAAATCTTCGAGGAATTGTAAGGTATCTTTTGAGAGCATAGACCGTTTATTGTAATTGGTTTTTTAAATCCTCTTCACTAGTGAATCCTGATTTTTGCCATTTTATTACTTTATTTTCATACAATACTAAAGTAGGAAGTTCACTGATTTTCAATTCCTGCATAATGGTTTTATTCTCGTCAGCATTTAACCTGATGATAACGACTTTGTCTCCCATTTCTTTTTGCATTTTTAGGATATAAGGTTCCATTTTTTTGCAGGGAGCACACCAAGGGGCATAAAAATTGACTAATACTTTCTTGTCGGATTTTAATAATTCGGCATATTCCTGAGGGCAAACACCAATGATTTTAGTATCGGGTTTTGCTAAACCCGCAGCTTCCCATTTTAGCATTCCGCCGTCAAGGTTGTAAACAGTTGTAAAGCCCAATTCGGCTAATTTTTCGGAAGCTTTGATACTTCTTCCTCCACTTTTACAATAAACAAAAACAGGTTTTGTTTTGTCGTACTTGTCGGTTCTTAAAACAAAACTCTCACTGAGAAAGTTTACATTGTCTGAGTTTTCGATATGTCCTGTTGCATATTCCTCGGGTGTGCGAACATCTAGGATTTGGGCATTTGGAGTTGCTTTTATTTTCTCTGAATACGAAGCAACATCAATAGTTTTAACATTAGGTGACGTTTGTCCATTGCAGGAAAATATGATAAAGGATATAAGGAATAAATAAAGAGGTTTGAAGTTCATTTGATTTTTGAATTATATATTGGTGTAAAATTAAGCAATTTGAAATTATTCAACTCATAGGGATAGGTTAAAAGTGATTCGTTATTCTGATTGTCAAAAAAACATATTATTTACAGATTTCCTGCAAGGTTTTTTTCAAACCTTGTAGGTATGAAATGAAGATAATGGTAAGTTTTTGAATTTTGATAATCAATTATAAAAAATACCTACAAGGTCAAAAAAAAAGACCTTGCAGGATTGTCGGTAGTCATTAAATAATAGTTACAAATTGAAAATAGTATAACTCTGAAGCGTCGATTTTACGATTGCTTCTGTGCGTTCGGGATGTGTGTCTGATATAAAAAGTTGTCCAAAGGTGTCGTTGTTGACCATTTCAATGATTTTGGATACTCGATTTTCGTCTAATTTATCGAAGATATCATCAAAAAGCAGGATGGGTTTTACGCCACTTTGTTTTTTTAGGAATTCAAATTGTGCGAGTTTCAATGCGATTAAAAAAGATTTTTGCTGTCCTTGTGAACCAAATTTCTTGATTGGATAATTATCGATTTCAAAAGAGAGGTCGTCTTTATGGATACCCACACTGGTGTATTGCAGCATTCTGTCTTTGTTGATGCTTTGCTGTAAAAGCGTCAATAAATCATTTTCGAATAAATGACTTTCATAAATCAATTGCACGGATTCCTGCGAACCTGTTATGTTGTGATGATGAAAGTTGAAAATAGGAACGAATTCGGCAATGAAAGCTTTTCTTTTTTCGAAAATGGATTGGCCAAATTCGGTTAGTTGCTCATTATATATAGATAAGGTATCATTATCATACGTATGGTTCAGTGCAAAATACTTCAGCAAAGCATTGCGCTGACTCATTACTTTTTGATATTGGATGAGTTGTTGTAGATAGTGCGGATCCAATTGGGATATCACGCTGTCCATAAATTTTCTTCGGGTTTCGCTTCCTTCCACGATTAAATCTCTGTCGGCTGGAGAAATAATCACCAACGGAATGAACCCGATGTGGTCTGAAAATTTATCGTAAGCTTTTCCGTTGCGTTTCAGTATTTTTTTTTGACCTTTTTTGAGACTGCAGACAATTTGTTCAGTTCTTTCGTTTTTTTCAAATTCGGCGTCAATTACAAAAAACTCTTCGCCGTGTTTGATATTTTGAACTGCCAATGGATTGAAATAACTTTTTCCATACGACAAATGATAGATGGCATCTAATACATTGGTTTTTCCGATGCCGTTTTTGCCTACAAAACAATTTATTTTGCTGTCAAATTCGAAATTGGCTTCGGAAAAATTTTTGTAATTGAATAAGGATATTTTTTTTAAATACATCTGAAGGTCTTGCTGGAATTGTTGACTTTGAAACCTTTTTTTGGAACGGTTTCTAAGAGGGTGCAAATTATTGAAAAATATCGATATAAAGGATGTGGATTTGTGTTTTTGGTTTTTTTTGAATCTGGTTCAATATGTGTTATCGAGTTTCTTTAAGTATTTGTTAAGTTTTTCTTCAAGAGTTTCTGCTCTGCCATCTCAAAAATTTTCATTCTTATAACTTATGATAGCATTCGCAATTGCTTTTGCAATATCGTTTTGTCCATCTTCAGATTCTAGTATGCTCACATCAGTTTGGTTAGAAATAAATCCTATCTCTATTAAAACTCCTGGCATTGTAGTAGCATCCAAAACCCATAGCGGTTCTTGTTTAATTCCTCTTGATTTTATGGTTATAGAATTTGAAAAATTAGTCTGTATTTTAGTAGCAAGATCAATACTACTCGTTAAATTACTTTCTTGTACGATTTGTAATCCTATTAATGTTTCCGGTTTGTTTGGATCAAACCCTTTATATGTTTTCTGGTAATTATCTTCTAAAAAGATTACGGAGTTTTCCGCTTTGGAAACTTCTAAATTCATATTTGCTCTTGACATACCCATTACATAAGTCTCGCTTCCGTTTCCAATCGGACTTCTGTTTGCATTACAATGAATTGAAACAAATAAATTTGCATTAGCCCGATTGGCAATTTTTGCCCTTTCTCTAAGTTCAATAAACTCGTCGGTTTGGCGAGTGTATATTAAAGTAATATTTGGATTTTGTTCTAATATTTTGCCTACTTTCAATGTAACTGCCAAGGTTAAGTCTTTTTCTTTATTGCCAAAATACTTGGCCCCATCATCTTTACCGCCATGACCCGCATCTAAAGTAACTTTGAAATTATCGGATTGTCCATAAGTATCGATCATTGATAGCATTGTTAAAAATGCGAATGCAATTTTTATGTTTTTTGAAATACTCATCTAATAGTTAATTTAAAGATTACAAATCTGTGCTGTTGGGTGCAAATTATTGAAAAATATCGATATAAAGGATGGGAATTTGTGTTTTCGTTTTTTTACTACGTCCGTTCGCTCGCGTGAGGGATAGAAGCTAGCTACCGAAGTAGCGTGGATAGCCCGACAGCAGCTAGGAAAAAGGGCCCTGACGACAAAGTGAATAGCCCTTTTTTCTAGCTGGTGGCACGCCCTGATTATTCGGATATTAGGGGGTGTTTTTTCAGTGAAAATAAGGGATTAAAAATATTTTTCTAAATTTTAATATAAAATTCATTTTTTTTACGTGCATTAGAATAAAAATTTTATTTTTGCCGTTCACTAAATTAAATTTTAAATGGCTACTTACAGTAAAAGAGGATATAAAACACCAAAAGAAAAGGAAGTTAAAGACGATGCAGTTGAAAATGTAATGATTGACGAAAAAGACAGTGCTACTGCTGAGGTTTTTTCAAAATTAGACGAAACAGCTTCTAAAACAGAAGACTGGGTTGCTAAAAATCAAAAAATTATTATTGGGGTTGTTGGTGCTATTACATTGGTAACTGTTGGATATTTTGCTTATCAAAAATTTATCGCTAATCCTAAAGAAGATGATGCTGCTAACGAAATGTTTGTTGCACAATCTAACTTTGAAAAAGCGACTAACGGTGTTGCAAGTGATTCATTGTACAAATTATCATTGAATGGATCTGAAGGTAAATTTGGATTTGTAAAAATAGCTGATGAATATTCTGGTACAGCTGCTGGAAATTTGGCTAACTATTATGCTGGAATCGCTTACTTGAATACAGGTAAATATGATGAGGCTATCAATTATTTAGGTAAATTCAGTTCAAGTGATTTAATGTTGAGCGCTTTGGCAAAAGGAGCTATCGGAGATGCTTACTCTCAAAAAAATCAACCAAAAGAAGCTTTGGAGAACTATATTAAAGCGGTTGAAGCTAGCAAAAATGATTTCACAACTCCACGTTTCTTGATGAAAGCAGGTAAAGTTGCTTTGGCTTTAGGAAATAAAGCGGATGCTTTGAAATATTTTACAGATATTAAAGAAAATTATGAAAACGCTCCTGAAGCTGCTACAGTGGATGGTTTGATAGGTTTGTCACAAGAATAGAAAGATTAAGATTATTGATTTAAGATTATTGATTTTTGATTTCAAAACTCTATCTTTAATATCTGAAATCTAAGTTCTAATTTCTAAAATCTAAAATTAAATGGCTACCGTAAATAAAAATTTATCGGATTACGATAAAAACACAGTCCCAAACGCGAAAGACTTTCGCTTTGGGATTGTTGTTTCAGAATGGAATGATACTATCACTGAAGGACTTTATAATGGAGCACTTGCTGCGTTATTAGAAAATGAAGTTCCTTCTCATCACATTATTCGTTGGAATGTTCCTGGAAGTTTTGAGTTGATATATGGTTCTAAAAAAATGTTGCAAACTCAAAATGTAGATGCTGTAATTGCCATTGGTTGCGTAATTCAAGGGCAAACAAAACATTTTGATTTTGTGTGTGAAGGAGTAACTCAAGGGATTAAGGACTTGAATGTCCAAACGGATATTCCGGTTATTTTCTGTGTATTGACCGATGATACTATGCAGCAATCTATTGACAGAAGTGGTGGTATTCACGGAAATAAAGGTACTGAAGCAGCTATAGCGGCCATAAAAATGGCTTATATTCGTCAACAAGCTTCATTAACTCATCGTGCGATTGACGACCAACATTTATTGTCGTCCGGAGCTTTGAGAATTGAAAATTTGCCTTTGCAAATAGAAGAATAAAAAATAGTTTTAAAATTTTAAAAGCCTATACTGTTCACTGAATGGTATAGGCTTTTTTTATGCTTTTTTTGTGATTAAGGAAATTTCAAGAAACATTCTTAATTGGTATATTTGAGGGGATAGTAAGTTAGCTTTTAGCTTTTAACAGCTAGGAGATAGCAGACAGTTGTAAAAAAAATTGACTCAAATATAGATAAGTGGAGATTCAGTTGTTGGTTTTAAAAGAGTTAGCTCTAATAGAAAATTGGTTTTTTTATGCCTTACAAACAGTCAAAACCCAATAGAAATTCCTTAAATTTGTCCTCCTTTGGTTTTTAAAAATAGTCCCCATAAATTAAAATAAGTTATTTAATGTCGAGTATAATTCAATTGCTTCCTGATCATGTTGCCAACCAAATTGCCGCTGGAGAAGTGGTGCAAAGACCTGCTTCAGTAGTAAAAGAACTATTGGAAAATGCGGTGGACGCAAAAGCAACTGACATTAAGTTGATTATTAAAGATGCAGGTAAGTCATTGGTGCAAGTGATTGATAATGGCTCGGGAATGAATGTTACTGATGCCCGTATGTGCTTTGAGCGTCATGCCACTTCCAAGATTCGCCAGGCCGAAGATTTATTTTCATTGCATACTAAAGGGTTTCGAGGAGAGGCATTGGCTTCTATTGCTGCGATTGCCCATATGGAAATGAAAACCAAATTGGAACAGGAAGAATTAGGAACTCATATCATTATTGAGGGGAGTAAGTTTATGTCCCAAGATGTCGCGGTTTTGCCAAAAGGAACTTCATTTGCGGTTAAAAACTTATTTTTTAATATTCCTGCCAGACGTAATTTTTTGAAATCAGATACTGTAGAGTATCGTCATATAATTGATGAATTTCAGCGTGTGGCTTTGGCACATCCCAAAATTCATTTTACGTTTTACCACAATGGTAGCGATATGTACAATTTGCCTCCGTCTAGTTTAAGACAGCGAATTGTTAATTTTTTTGGTGGAAAAACCAATGAAAAATTAGTTCCCGTAGTAGAAGATACAGAGATGATGAATATTCAAGGTTTTGTAAGCAAACCTGAATTTGCCAAAAAAAATAGAGGAGAACAGTTTTTCTTTGTTAATGATCGTTTTATAAAAAGCCCTTATTTGCATCATGCTGTTATGGCTGCTTATGAAGGCATTTTGAAAGATGGTTCACAACCTAGTTATTATTTGTATTTGACGGTGCCTCCAAATACTATCGATATCAATATACATCCGACGAAAACCGAAATCAAGTTTGATAATGAAAGTGCAATGTATGCTATTCTAAGGGCCTCGATAAAACACAGTTTAGGTCAGTTTAATGTAGCCCCTGTTTTGGATTTTGAGCGTGATGCCAATTTGGATACACCTTATCATTATAAAAATTTAGATGCAGAAGTGCCAACCATTCAGATAGACACGAATTTCAATCCTTTTGCAGAGGATAAGCCCAATAAGCTTTTTTCAACATATAAGAAAGTGGAACCAACTGCCAGTTGGGAAAGCTTGTATGTAGGTGTTAAACATGATACTGAAGTCGTTTCTGGTGGAGATGAATTTGCTTCCAGTAACAATGAATATACTTTTGAGAATAATGAATTTACTTTTGAAAATGAAGAGGTAACATCTTCTTTATTTGATTACGAGGAAGTGGAACAAACTGCTCATAAGAGCTATCAAATTAATAAAAAATATATAGTGTCGCCTATCAAGTCGGGGATGGTGATTGTGGATCAAAGCAGAGCTCATCAGCGTGTTTTGTATGAACAATTTCTAGTGAATATGACAGTTCAGCATGCGTCAAGTCAGCAATTGTTGTTTCCTATCAACTTGTTTTATTCAGCGACCGAAATGGAACTTATAGCAGAGTTGCAGCAATCATTAGTCAATACAGGATTTGTTTTTGAGGAGTCTAATCCCGATCATATAGTGATTTCGGGAATTCCTGTAAATATTACAGAGAGTGAAGTTGCTGCGGTTTTAGATCAGTTATTGAGTGATTTGCATAACGGAATTCCAGAAAATAGTTTCAGCCAAAATGATACTATTGCCAAATCAATGGCCAAAAGTTTGGCTGTAAAAACAGGTGCTTATTTAACCGAAAAAGAACAAGAGAATTTAGTAAATGGACTTTTCGCTTGCAAGGACCCGAATGTTTCCCCATTTCAGAAACCCACTTTCATAACTATGCGTGTGGAAGACTTAGATAAAAAATTTGCATTATGATGAATATTACACCTACAGTAAAGCAGTTATTAATTATAAATGTGCTGTTTTATATTGGCTCGATGATTGTTGGCGAGCCTGCTTATAAATTACTTTCGATGTATTTTTTCGAGAGTCCCGATTTTCATTTTTGGCAAATTTTCACACACATGTTTATGCATGCGCCATTACCTAACATCATGCATATTGCTTTCAATATGTTTGCTTTGTATTCTTTTGGTTCTGCGTTAGAACATTTTTGGGGAGGAAAAAAGTTTGTATTCTTTTATATTTCCTGTGGAGTGGGTGCCGCCTTATTGCATACTGCTGTGAATTACTATTTTTTTGAAGATGGATTGAACATATTGATGAATCAAGGTTTTTCTAAAGCAGAAATTATGGCAGTATTAAATGGGAAAGAGAATAATGAAATTGTTTCAATATTGAATAGTCCTGATTTTATAAATTTTGTTAGTGCATATTTTGGTAATGTAGTGGGTGCTTCAGGGGCTATTTATGGTTTATTGGTCGCTTTTGCTTTTATGTTTCCTAATGCTGAATTGGCTTTGATGTTTATTCCAATTCCAATCAAAGCAAAGTATTTTGTTCCTGGATTGCTTTTAATTGATTTATATTTGGGTGTTTCTGGAGGATCTTTATTTGGAGGGTCGAGTGGAATTGCACATTTTGCACACCTTGGAGGCGCATTGGTTGGTTATTTGATGATGTGGTATTGGAAGAAAAATCAATTCGATAACCACCGTTGGAATTAAAGCTCTTAAGCCATAAAAAGATTAATTAAAGAAAATGATAACCCATAACTGATTATATCAAATATGAACATCTTAGACGATTTGAAAATGCAATATAAATTAGGTGGCATCGCCTTAAAAATGATCTATTGGAATATAGGTTGCTTTTTGGTTTCCCTAGTGTTTTTCTATCAATTTAAGGTTGGGGCTTTTGACTTTCCTAATTGGATTGCTTTGTCATCAGAGCCAACCATCTTTGTATTAAAACCTTGGACTTTTCTGTCTTATGCTTTTTTTCATGATGGATTTTTCCATTTGCTTTTTAATATGATGGTGCTGAACTTTGCGAGTTACTTGTTTTTGACTTTTTTCTCTTCCAAACAGTATTTGGGACTATATATTTTAAGCGCCATTTTTTCGGGATTGATTTTTGCTTTGGGCTTTAATCTAATGCATTACAGTGGAGCCATAATTGGGGCATCGGCGGCAATAATGGCTATTTTGGTGGCGGTAACAACTTATAGTCCTTTGATGAATGTACGATTGTTGCTTATTGGGAATGTGAAATTATGGCATATTACGGCGGTAATTATTATTTTGGATTTAATGCAATTCCGATTAGAAAATTCTGGCGGACATATTTCTCATTTGGCGGGTGCTTTTTTTGGGTTTGTATATATTAAATTGCTTCAAAACGGAACTGATTTGAGTAAGATAGTGAGTGCTGTTTTGGATTTCTTTACCAATTTGTTTAAAAAGCCTTCGACACCTTTCAAAAAAGTACATAAAAATTATAGAAAACCAGTCGAAAAACCAGTTTCAAAAATAGTAGTAAAAGATAAAAAGCAACAGCAAATAGACGAGATTTTGGATAAAATTAGCCAGTCTGGTTATGAAAGTTTGAGCCAAGAAGAAAAAGAATTCTTGTTTCAAGCCGGAAAATAACCTATTTTTATCTAATTATTGAAGTGTAAAACGTTAACTTTTAGATTGCAAAGTTTAAACACATTAAATATGAAGAACCTTTCATGGTTTAATAAAGGAATGTTTTTTTTGAATTTAGTACTGATTGTGCTAACATTCATCGCCTATTTACTCCCTTTTTTGGCACCAAAAATCTTTCCGCTTTTATCGGTTTTCACTTTATTTATGCCTTTGTTTTTTTTGGCGAATGGATTGTTCTTTTTGTATTGGGCAATTCAGTTTAAAAAACGCATGATTTTATCAGGCTTAGTTCTTTTAGTTGGAATTACTTTTTTTAATAAGTTTTATAAGTTCTCTGCCAAAGAATTTGAGGAAAGCGATAAGGACTTTACTGTTATGAGTTATAACGTAAGATTGTTCAATGTTTTTAAATGGTTGGATCGTGACGATATACCAGATGTAATTTTAGAATTCATCAATACAGAGAATCCGGATATATTATGCATCCAGGAGTTTTCTAATTCTGCTAATATTGATCTAAAAGTATATCCTTATAAATTTGTTTTGATGGAGGGAAAACAAATTAAAACAGGCCAAGCAATATTTTCTAAATTTCCTATTATTGAACACGGAAATATTGTATTTCCGAATTCCAATAATAATGTTGTTTTTGCCGACATTAAAAAGGGAAAAGATATAATACGAGTGTATAATATGCATTTGCAGTCCATAAAAATTTCTCCGGATGTAAATGAAATTTCTGAAAATATTGATGTAATTGACCAACAAAAATCCAAGTTTCTTTTTATTCGTATCAGTAAAGCCTTTAAGCAGCAACAGGAGCAAGCAGCAATTTTTAAGGAGCATGAAAAGAATTGTAAATACCCAATTATTATCTGTGGCGACATGAATAACAGTGCTTTTTCCTATGTGTATAGGAATATAAAAGGAAAGCTTAAAGACAGTTTTGAAGAAGCTGGAGTAGGTTTTGGGGCTACATATAAGTTTAAGTATTACCCGGCCCGAATAGATTATATTTTTGCCGACGAAACTATGGAGGTAAAAGAATTTGAGAGCTTTCCCGAATTTCAAAACTCAGATCATTATCCCATTATGGCAAAGTTATCAATGAAATAGTTTTAATTCTTTTTAGAAAAAATAAAAACCCTTCCTAAAGATTTTTAAATTAGGAAGGGTTTAAAATTTTAAGAAGTTTGAGTTTTATTAAGTGCTGAATTTTATTTGATAAGGACTTGATTTTTTAAATAATCCATTGCAAATTTCCCCTCATTAAACAATAAATCAAGAACACTTAGATTGTTTAAATAACCGTATTTATCATCAAAAACCTGTGTATAGTTTTCAAAAACAGAATTGTCTTTTTTTCCGTTTACCAAATGTCTAAAATCGCTAATTTGAGGATTGTCTATTTCGTGAAAATATTCGGTTGTGGTGTCAAACTCAAATTTCATTCGCAAACACTTGCATGTTATTTCTAATACTTCAAAATTGAGATCCATTAAAAAAGTATGCTTCTTTTGAAAAATTGGAAGTAAATCATCTTCAAAATACTCAAAGAAAGGAGAGCTTCTGTAAGCGGCTTCAAGTGATTTAAAATGCTGTTTTTGCCAATCAAACTCTGATTCTATTTTAATGTCTTTTGTCTTCTGATGGTTTAAATTAGAATGTTTTATTGGGATATTCAACAACTGAATCCCGTTTGGACTATAAATGTAAGTTCTGTTGCGATTGGTTTGTTTTTGAAAATTATCCTCCATTTCAAACGTAATACTATCCGATTGGGCCATTGCAACAAAATGACTTATAGATGGGAAATAGGAGGGATGTATTAGGATATTCATTGTTTTAACGATTTTGAAGTTTAGAAAGGTTAGCTTAAAATCCTAAATTTTCTAAACAATATATACTTCTAAACTTTTTTCTCTTTTCTTTTTTTCCAAAAATACTCACCAACAAAGAAGGCTGCAACAGCGATTAAGAAATGAATTAAATAAGATTTAGGTTCACCATCATTTACAAAAGAGAAAACTCGATTCCATCTTATTTTATGGATTCCTTTACCATCTTTATCCCAACTAAACCAAATGAATACAGGTTTACCGACAACATGGTCAAAAGGAACATAGCCCCAAAATCTTGCATCTAAAGAGTTTTGGCGATTATCTCCCATCATCCAATAATAATCTTGTTTAAAAGTGTAGCTGTTAGCTGGCTTTCCGTTTATTATAATTTCATTACCATTAATGAGTAATGTGTTTTTTTCGTATTCCTGTATGATGCGTTTGTAAAATGGAAGTGTTTTTTTGTCTAATTTAATTGTCACTCCTTTTTTTGGAATATAAATAGGTCCAAAATTGTCTATGTTCCACCCTAACGAATGAATGTGCGGAAATACATCTCCATCTTCTCCCTTTGGGGCTAAATATTTTTTAACACCTTTAACTACTGGATTATTCGTTATTTTGATTGCTTCGTCGTCGGTTAAAGTTAATACATATTCCCCATTATTGGTCAATGCAAAATCTCCATTCACATCCTTCAAACCATCTCTAGCACCATAAATGTTTGCAAGGGAGCTCTGGTCCATATGTGTACCTTGAGTATTTACAAAAAAGTTATATTGGAGTTTTGCACTTTCGGGCAATTTGCTTGGCTTTCCATTGATGTAAATGTCTCCTTTACGAATCTCCAAAGAATCTCCGGGTATAGCAACACAGCGTTTTACTAAATTTGTTTTTTTGTCAATTGGTTTGTAATAATTTCTTGCCGGTTTAAAATTATCCATATCCAACAAAGTATCCGCGGGCTGATTAAACACTACTATGTCATTTCGTTTAATCGTTTCAAACGAAGGAAATCTAAAGTAGGGTAATTGAAACTTGTTCAAAATCGAAGTTTCCTTTTTTGTAATATCATCATTGAACAAGTATGACTTAACGCCTAAAAGCGGGATTGAATCATGCATCATAGGCATTGCAATCGTAGTCATAGGAGCTCTTGCCCCAAAATTTAATTTACTTACAAATAAAAAATCGCCAATGTATAATGTTTTTTCTAATGAAGAAGACGGAATCGTAAATGGCTGTATAAAATAGGTGTGAACCAAAGTAGCAACAATAATAGCAAAAAGCAAAGAGCTAATGGTATCGGCAGTTTTATTCTCTGGGTTTAAGTTCCGCTCTGCTTTATAATTTAATTTTTGTGTATAACTGATGTAATAAATGTAAAAGCCTAGAGTAACAATAGTTAAAAAGCTGTCTAATTTTGAATTCCTTCCAAAACTTCGTAATGTTTCCACCCAAATAACTGGAAACATGATCAGATTAATGATTGGAATAAATAGGAGTATAGTCCACCAAGTGGGTCTACCAATGATTTTCATCAAAATGATAGCATTGTAAACTGGAATTAAAGCTTCCCAGCGTTTTCTTCCTGCAATTTCATATAGTTTCCATGTTCCTAAAAAATGGACTACCTGTATGAACAGAAAAAAAAGAAACCATTGGTATATTGACATATTAGCCTTGTTTATAATTCTTTTTTCGCTTTTCTTTTTTTCCAGAAATACTCACCAACAAAAAAGGCAGCAAGGGCAATAAGGAAGTATTTAAAATAAGATTGTGGTTGTCCTTCACCACTAACGGTTGTGAATACTCTGTCCCAACGAACTTTCCAATTGCTCTTAGGACCATTAATACCATCGATGCTCATCCAGATAAAAATTGGTTTTCCTACGATGTGATTTTCAGGAACATAGCCCCAGTAGCGACTATCTTCAGAATTATGGCGGTTGTCTCCCATCATCCAATAATAGTTTTGATCAAAAGTATAGGTTGTAGCTACTTTACCGTCAATTCTGATTTCATTGCCATTTACTTTCAAATCCTTTTTCTCATAATCGGTTATGATGGTTTTGTAGAAAGGCAAACTCTCTAAGTTTAAGGCAACAGTTTTTCCTTTTTGAGGGATGTAGATTGGCCCAAAATTATCTCTATTCCATTTGTTGATATGTGGAAAAATGCCGTCTTCAACATTTTTTGAAATAATTCTGTTTACAGCTTTGATTCCTGGGATATTTTTGAATCTCTCTGCATTGGCAGCAGTTAAAGCACTGATGAATAAAGTGTCTCTTGTTTGTTGGTTTAAGAAACCAGCGCCATCAGTGATGTCCATGTCTTTGAAAAGATATTCAAAGTCAATAGGTGTTTTACCATCCAAAACTAAGTTGTAGGAGAACTGTGGTTTAGCACGTTCCGGCAAAATTAATTCTTTTCCGTTAATGTAAACCAATCCGTCTTTTATGGATAAGCTATCGCCGGGAACACCAACGCAACGTTTTACATAATTTGATTTTTTGTCAATTGGTTTGTCAACTCTTAGTCCAGATCGGTCTCTGAATTTATACACAGTATCTGCTGGCCAGTTGAAAACAACAATATCAGTGCGTTCAATGGTTTGAAAGCCTGGAAGTCTTAAATAAGGTAATTGAGGCCAAGTCAAATAAGATTTTCTTTTGGTCAATGGAATGGTATCATGTACCATTGGCATTGCTACTGTAGTCATCGGAACTCTAGCTCCATAATTCATTTTGCTCACAAACAAAAAGTCACCAACCAATAAGGATTTTTCTAATGAAGAAGTGGGAATAGTATAAGGCTGGATAAAATAGGTGTGAACAATAGTGGCCACAATTACTGCAAAAAGTAATGAGCTAATAGTGTCAGCTGCTTTATGGTCTGGACTTAAATTTCTATCTGCTTCATAATTTAAAGTCTGAGTGTAATTAAGGTAATAGATGTAAAATCCTAAAGTTCCAATTACAAGTACTGTGTCTAAAAAAGATTTTTTACCAAAACTGCGAATAGTTTCTACCCAAATTACGGGAAACATAATCAGGTTAATGATTGGGATAAAAAGTAAAAGTGTCCACCAAGTTGGTCGTCCAATTATTTTCATTAAAACAATTGCATTGTAAACTGGAATTGCTGCTTCCCAACGTTTTCTTCCCGCACTTTCATACATTTTCCAAGTTCCTAAGAAGTGAATAACCTGAACGGCCAAAAAGAATACAAACCAGAGATATAGTGTCATAATTTTAGATTTTAAACTTTAGAATTTTAGATCAAATTTCTATTAGAATTTTGGGGTTTTATTATTTGGGATTTAATTCTTTTTATTTAGAATTTAAATTCAATACGTCTTTCATAGTATAAACACCGTGTTTTCCGGCAAGCCATTCGGCAGCGATTACGGCACCCAACGCAAATCCTTCACGATTGTGTGCAGTGTGTTTTATTTCGATAGAATCTACTTCAGAGTTGTAAGTTACAGTGTGAGTTCCTGGAACTGTTCCTACTCTTACTGCTTCGATATGAATTTCGTTTTCTTTCGGGGTGTCTAATGTCCAATTAGTATAATTACTATTTTCAATAACACCTTTGGCCAATGAAATAGCTGTTCCGCTTGGTGCATCTAGTTTTTGATCATGATGGATTTCTTCCATGTCCACTTTGTAATGATCAAATTGAGACATAATTTTGGCCAAATATTCGTTGAATTCAAAAAATAAATTCACGCCAAGACTAAAGTTGGAACTAGAGATAAAACCTCCGTTTTTAGCTTTACAAAGAGCGATCATTTCATCATAATGTTGCAACCAACCTGTTGTTCCGGAAACTACGGGAACATTGGCATTGAAACAACTAGAGATGTTACTTACTGCAGCTGATGGGACACTGAAATCGATGGCGACATCAGCAGCGGAAAGTCCTTCGTAGGTGTTAAATTCGTCTTTTCTCAAAACAATTTCATGTCCTCTTTCTAAAGCAATTCTTTCGATTACATGCCCCATTTTTCCGTATCCTAAAAGCGCAATTTTCATTTGTATATATTTTTTGATTTTTAAAAAGAAACGAAGATTATTCGAATCTAAAAACGATAATTAAGTGTTAGTCCTAAATTTGATTTTAATGTTACAGGATCTGGAGTTATTTCTGGTTGAAAAGATAAACTCTGATTTACATTAAATTGTATTAAGGCAGCATCAACATTGGCATCTATAATGTTTAATACATAAAAACCAATTACAAAAAGCCCTGATAACGAAGCGTTTCTTTGATAGAACTCTTGAGCTGATATTAGTTGTTTGTCAGAGAGATAGTCGTAGTTAGGGTCTGGATTTCCGGCCAAACGACTTTTATAAGCATCTCTATATTCATTGTATTTTTTTTTGTTGTCAACATATAGATACAAGCTGGTTCCCATTGCTCCATAAACTAATGGAATTTTCCAGTATTTTTTATTGTATGCTTGACCTAAACCAGGTAATATAGCCGAATAGAAAGCGGCTTTTGCAGGTGTCAAAGGGTCTATGTCTATTGATTTTAAAGTGTCTTTAGGCTTTAAAACAGCTTCGGTTTTTGCTTGTGCAAAAACCGAAGCGTTTCCTAAAAGAAAAAGCAATAGCCCTATGGATATGATTTTATTCACTACCCTTCTATTAATTTTATAATTCTGTTGAAGTCTTCTTCAGAATGAAAAGGAATTGTGATTTTCCCTTTTCCGTTTCCGGCCACTTTTACATCAATTTTTGTTCCAAAATACTTATTGAAAGTACTCACGTCTTCGTCGTTGATTTCAAAAGAAGATGCTTTTGTTGGAATAGCAGGTTTTGGTTTTAAACTTTCGTGGTAATTTTTCACCAAAGTCTCAGTCTCTCTAACAGAAAGATTTTGACTTACTATTTTTTGGTAAATATCGGTCTGAACATCATGGTCTTCGATGTTGATGATAGCACGACCATGACCCATACTGATAAAACCATCACGAATTCCGGTTTGAATGATTGGGTCTAATTTTAAAAGTCTTAAATAATTGGCAATAGTAGAACGTTTTTTACCAACTCTTTCACTCATTTGTTCTTGAGTTAATTGAATTTCGTCAATCAAACGTTGGTAAGAAAGCGCAATCTCTATTGGATCCAAGTCATGACGCTGGATGTTTTCAACCAAGGCCATTACTAGAGACTCGTTATCGTTTGCAATACGAATGTAAGCAGGGACTGTTGTAAGTCCAATTAATGTGGAAGCTCGTAAACGACGTTCCCCAGAAATTAATTGATATTTATTGAAGTCTAATTTACGAACAGTAATAGGTTGAATTACACCTAACTCCTTGATAGAAGTGGCTAATTCACGTAATGATTCTTCATTGAAATTACTTCGGGGCTGAAATGGATTTATTTCTATAGCATCAATTTCAAGCTCTATAATATTTCCTACTACTTTATCTGCATTTTTATCTTCAACCGATTGAATATCGTTTTCAGGATCTTTTAATAACGCAGATAAACCTCTACCTAAGGCTTGTTTTTTTATTGCTTTTGACATACAACTATTTACTGTTTTTCTTTATAATTTCTTGAGCTAAATGAATATAATTTACCGCTCCTTTGCTGGTCGCATCATAGTTGATAATGCTTTCTCCAAAACTAGGTGCCTCGCTCAATTTTACATTTCTCTGTATCACAGTTTCAAAAACCATATCGTTAAAATGTTTTTGAACTTCTTCTACAACTTGGTTTGATAAACGCAATCTAGAATCAAACATTGTTAGCAATAAACCTTCAATGTCCAAATCGGGATTGTGAATTTTTTGAATACTTTTTATGGTATTCAATAATTTACCCAAACCTTCTAATGCAAAATACTCGCACTGAATTGGAATTACTACAGAATCTGCAGCAGTTAAGGCATTTAATGTCAAAAGTCCAAGAGATGGCGCGCAATCAATTAAGATATAATCGTATTGATCTTTTACACTTTCCAATGCTTTTTTAAGCATATATTCTCTGTTTTCTTTGTCGACTAGTTCGATTTCAATCGCAACAAGATCAATATGTGCAGGAATTACATCTACATTTGGTGATGAACATTTTATGATAGCCTCCGATGGAGTATGGCTATGTTCAAGAATTTGATAGGTTCCAATTTCAACTGTTTCTACATCAATCCCTAAACCTGATGTGGCATTTGCCTGAGGATCAGCGTCTATTAGTAATACTTTTTTTTCTAAAACACCCAATGAAGCAGCTAGGTTAATTGAAGTAGTTGTCTTTCCAACTCCACCTTTCTGATTCGCAATCGCTATGATTTTGCCCATTTATTTTCTAAATTTTGAACGGTAAAAATACAATTATTTATGGGTTTTGAAAATCTATTTTGTTAACAAAAACAAATAGTTTTCATAGTCCCCAATTTATCTTAACAATACTGTATATTCTTTGCTTTTTTGTTGACTAATATATCTGAAAAAAGAGAACTATACAAATAGTTCTCTTTTTTTTGAATTTATTATTTAGACTTTATTCGGGACTATTTTCAATCTTTATTGGTGCTAATCACGGAATATTGTAAACTACTAACTTCTTTTTTTTGCTTTAATCATCATTTCCAATTGATCCCAAAGTTCTTCAGGAATTGCTTCCAATAAATTGAATTGTCCTGCACCTTTCAGCCACTCACCTCCATCAATAACAACCACTTCTCCATTCACATAGGCAGAAAAGTCTGAAACTAAATAAGCGGCTAAATTGGCTAATTCTTGATGGTCACCGACTCTTTTTAATGGCACTTTTTTGGCCATATCAAATTTCTCTGCAAGGTCACCAGGTAATAGTCGGTCCCAGGCTCCTTTGGTAGGGAATGGTCCAGGTGCAATTGCGTTCGTACGAATACCGTATTTGGCCCATTCCACAGCAAGACTTCTTGTCATAGCCAGAACTCCTGCTTTTGCAGTTGCACTAGGGACAACATAAGCTGAACCAGTCCAAGCATACGTAGTGACAATATTTAGAACAGTTGATGAAGTTTGTTTGGTGTCTATCCAATGTTTTCCAAAGGCAAGGGTGCAGTTTTTGGTTCCTTTTAAAACGATGTCAATTACAGTATCAAAGGCATTGGCTGACAAGCGTTCAGTTGGTGAGATGAAATTTCCCGCGGCATTATTCAATAATACATCAACTTTGCCAAAAGCTTTTAACACAGCCTGAAGCATGTTTTCAACTTCTTCATAATGACGAACATCGCATTGCAATGGTAAACAAGTACCTCCTGTTTCTGTTTCTAGTTCTTGGGCAGTATTTTTAAGCTTTTCTAAATCTCTAGAGGTAATGGCTACTTGAGCTCCTAATTCTAAGAAATATTTGGTCATAGCTTTTCCTAATCCACTTCCACCACCAGTTACTACTATTACTTTGCCTTTTAAAGCATCGTCTCTCAACATTTTATCGGTATAACTCATAATTTATATTTTTTTTGGATTGTAAATGTAGCAAAATAAAATAGTATGCATGCATAATAAAAAAATAAAAATCTATTTTTTAAATTCTGGACAATCTTTTTGCGGCTTCTTCCAGTGTATGATTGTCTTTGGCGAAGCAAAAGCGTATTAATTTTAGATCTTTTCCATTGGCATAAAAAGTGGATATTGGAATTGCAGCAACTCTATAGTCCGTAATTAAGCGTTTGCAAAAATCAACATCATTCTCGTTGGAAATATTGGCATACGAAACTACTTGAAAATAAGTTCCTTCACAGGGCATCAATTGGAATCGGCTGTTTTTCATCAGAGATCTGAAATAATCTCTTTTTTCTTGATAGAATGGGCTAATTTCATTGATATCGACTAAATCTAAATATTCTGAAACTGCTATTTGGCAAATGCTATTGACGCTAAAAACCAAAAATTGATGCACCTTTTTGATTTCTTTCATCAAATACTCAGGAGCTACAAGATAACCTATTTTCCAGCCTGTAACGTGAAATGATTTTCCAAATGAAGAAACTGTAATACAACGGTCTAGTAGTTTTGTTCTTGTATGAGTAGAAATGTGTTTTTGTTCGAAGGTGATGTATTCGTAAACTTCATCGGAAAGTAACAGTACATTGGGGTGTTTTTCTAAAAGTGCTTCCAGATTTTCTAAATCAGATTCATTTAGAATTTTCCCCGTTGGATTGTGCGGATTATTGATGATGATCATTTTGGTTTTTTCCGAAAAGGCACTGGCGATAGTATTCCAGTTTGGTGTGTAATCATCATTGAGTGATACTCGTATTGGTTTTGCTTGGCTTAATAATATTGGAGCTTCATAACAATCGTAGCTTGGGTCGAGAATAATTACTTCGTCATTTGGTTTTAGCAAAGCCAGTAATGTGGTGAAAATGGCTTGAGTTGCACCTGCTGTAACGAGTATTTCCGTTTCTGGGAAAATAGTGCGGTTGTATGACGACTTTACCAATGTTGCAATTTTTGCCAACAATGGAGGGTAACCCGACATAGGCGTATATTGGTGAACATCTTCAAGTGCCAATCGAGAAACAATTTCAGTTAATCTTTCGTCAACTGGGAAGTTTGGAAATCCTTGGGAAAGATTGATTGCATTGTGTTCTGCTGCCATTTTGGACATCACCGTAAAGATGCTAGTCGTTACATTTGGTAGTTTACTCATGTAATAAATGAATTTATTTAGGAGTATAAAAGTAGTTTTTTTAAGCCGATTTTTCCTTTTTTGGAGGAATGATGTTCGGGGAAAATTAAATATCTGGTGTAAAACGAATGTTCTTGCGAGCTGCGTGAGGGGTAGGAGCTGGTTACCTTGTAACGCGGATGACCCGACAGCATAAAAGAAATGGGCCGACTCGCAAGTGTGATGAGTAGGCCCATTTTTTTTATGGTGGCACGCCCAAAAGGACTTTGTTATTTATATTTTATGGATGATAAAAATAGTGGGACGTTTGTGTAAATCGACAGTTTCTTTTTCCAGGTTAAAATTTTGAAAACTAATTTAGCTTTTCCAAATCCTTTTTAAATTTCTCGACATAAGGACCAAAGCGTTCGTCTTTGTCAATTTGAGTAAAGTTTACCCACTCGTTGAATTTTTTTAAATTATTCTGGCTGTAGAATGCACATAAAATATTAAATGCGTTTTCAGATTTATAAGTTTTGTCGGTTATATCCTTTTCTATCTTATAATAGGTTTTTAGTGCATCGGGGAGCTGGTTGTTATGTACTTGTGAATAAAGTAATTCTTTGTAAGCATAAGCATCGTTCGGTGTCTCTTTAATTGCTTCTTTCAGGATATTAATCGCATTTTGAGGTTGATTTAAACAATTATATGAAAAAGCAATCTCAGTTTTGAGTCCTTTGTAATTCGGGTCGATCTTTTTTACTTTTTCTAAGTATGTCAATCCTTTAGCGCATTCGTTCCAGATGTTATAAGTAGCGCCCCATCTGAGTAACCTATTGGTTGAGTTTTCGTCTTCTTGATATGCTTTGAGCCAATCGGGAGTTTTTGAAATATCAAATTCGGCAAAATAAGATTCAGGAATGATTGCTACTAATGATTTGTTTGGTTGTAATCTGATTTTCATGGAACGTCCTGCTTCATTTTTACTGATAAGAAATTTACCATTGCTGTTTATTTTGAGTGAACCAGCAAAATCGAAAGTTAAACCAGCTTGACTGTCCATGTATACAAAACCATAGGTGTAGGAGCCGAATGAGTCAGATGGAAAGACCACCCATTTATTTTCGCAATCAATAGGTTTTGAATCGAAATTTAATTTGTCTTGAGCTACACAACAAATGCTTATAAAAAAGCTTATAATTAAAATGAAGGTTTTCATATATCATTGTTGGTTTTAAAAAGAAGGCTTAGTCTTAAGATTGCATAAATAATGGTGCAATAAATCTAATTGCTTACATCTTATGGATGATAAAAATAGTGGGGCGTTTGTGTAAATCGATAGTTTCCTTTTTCCAGGCTGAAATTTTCTTTGTTTTGATGTATTCCGTAGGTAAGGTGATATCGGTGGCTATGCATAAATGTGTTTCAGGATGCAAGGTTTGGATTAGATCTTCCAATAATTTATTGTTGCGGTACGGTGTTTCGATGAAAATCTGAGACTGGTTTTTTTCAAAAGATATGCGTTCTAGGCTTTTGAAACTGGCTTTTTTTTCGTCTTTTTCAATGGGTAAATAACCATGAAAAGTAAAGCTTTGGCCGTTCATTCCGGATGCCATCATAGCCAATAATATGGAGGACGGACCTACGAGCGGAACAACTTGAATTCCTTTTTCGTGGGCCAATTTTACTATTACAGCGCCTGGATCGGCTACACCTGGACATCCTGCTTCGCTCATGAGTCCCATATCTTTACCTTCCAAAAGCGGTTTGATAAACTCCTGATGCTCTTTAGTTTCAGTATGTTTATTGAGGATGAAAAGTTTTAATTCGGATTGTTTTTTCTCTGGGTTGGTCAGTTTGATTGATTTTCTAGCTGTTTTGTCATTCTCAACCACATAGTAATCAATTAGATCTACGCATCTTTTTATGGTTTGCGGTAATACGTCCATAGGGTCGCATTCTCCCATAGTAGTTGGGATTAAATATAGTTTTCCAAGAAGAGGTGTTGATTTCATTTGATTGTTTTCAATTTTTGAAATGAGATGTTTTTTGCCGTCGGTGAATGACATTGGAGGATAGAGTCACCATTTTTAACAAAGTTATAAAAACTTATTTAGTTTTCTTAGGAATGTTTGGTAATCAGCTTTTGGGCAATTGCTTCGCAAGCTTCGTCGAGCATTTGATAAACCATATCAAAACCATTTGCTACTCCGTAGTATGGGTCTGGAACATCAACATTTTCATTTGGAAAGATGGCGTCCAAAATGAGTTGGACTTTTTCTTTTTGGGTCTCGCTTTGGGCGAGATGAATCACATCGTTGTAATTACTGTTGTCCATTACAAAAATGTAATCAAAAGAATCGAAATCGGTTTTTTGAAATTGTCTCCCTTTTTGGTTGGAAATATTTAAACCATTTTTTTTGGCAGTGGCTATAGAACGATTATCTGGGGATCGTCCAACATGCCAAGAACCAGTTCCTGCAGAATCTACAAGAAATTTGTCATTGGGGAGTTTGGAGGCTAATATACCTTCTGCCAGTGGAGAACGGCAGATATTACCCAAACAAACCATTAAAATTTTGACAGGCATATTGCTTTTTATAGCGTTAATTTTGAATTAATATCCTCGACATACTTTTTGAATTGTTTGTCGGTTGCTACTAAATTATCTACTGTTTTGCAAGCGTGCAATACAGTAGCGTGATCACGGTCACCAATTTGGGAACCGATATTGGCCAATGAAGCTTTAGTGAATTTTTTGGCAAAAAACATTGCCAATTGTCTTGCTTGTACAACGTGCCTTTTTCTTGTTTTGGATTGTAAAGTTTCTAAATCCAATTGGAAATAATCGGAAACAATTTTTTGAATGTAATCGATTGAAATTTCTCTCTTTACATTTTTTACAAATTTTTCCACGACACTTTTGGCAAGTTCGATGGTTACTTCTTTTTTGTTGAAAGAAGATTGTGCAATCAATGAAATGATAGCTCCTTCTAGCTCACGAACATTCGATTTAATGTTGCGGGCTACATATTCTATAATATCGTCTGGCATTTCAACACCATCACGATAAAGTATGTTTTTTAGGATTGAAATTCTTGTTTCATAATCCGGTTGGTGCAACTCGGCAGATAATCCCCATTTGAAACGGGATAATAAGCGTTGCTCAATGTCTTGCATGTCAACAGGAGCTTTGTCCGAAGTCAAGATAACCTGTTTTCCGTTTTGGTGCAAGTAATTGAAAATATGGAAAAATACATCTTGTGTTCCTGATTTTCCAGAAAGGAATTGAACATCATCAATGATTAAAACATCAATTAATTGGTAGAAATGTATAAAATCGTTTCTGTTGTTTTTCTTTACCGAATCAATATATTGTTGGGTAAAAATTTCGGCAGAAATATATAAAACTGTTTTTTCAGGATATTTGTCTTTGATTTCAACACCAATAGCGTGGGCTAAGTGTGTTTTTCCCAATCCAACACCACCAAAAATTAATAATGGGTTGAAAGATGTTCCACCTGGTTTATTGGCAACAGCCATACCTGCAGAACGGGCTAATCTATTAGAATCTCCTTCCAGGAAGTTATCAAAACTATAATTTGGATTCAGTTGGGATTCGATTTTTAAATTTCGAATACCAGGAATGACAAATGGGTTTTTTAATTCTGGGTTTAGGTTTTTGAATGGAGCATCTACTTCTTGAGCTTTCATTGGAGCTCTATTGGCACTTGGCAACTGTTCCGTAAACGGTTGTTTGTTGCCATAAGTGTTTTCCATTTTGATTTTATAGAGTAACTTTGCGTTTTTTCCAAGTTCTTTGGTTAGGGCCACTTTTAATAATTTCACATAGTGCTCTTCTAGCCATTCGTAGAAAAATTTACTTGGTACTTGAATATATAATGCATTATCGGTAAGTTCAACTGATTTAATTGGTTCGAACCAAGTTTTATAAGCTTGATCCTGAATGTTGTCCTTTATGAAGGACAAACAGTTTTCCCATACTGATTGTGCAGTCTTGTTCATATATCTAGTTAAATTTTTTTATTTGGGTACTTATTATCTTACAAAAAGAATGTGAAATAGATTCTTTTTTCGGGATAACAAATATGTGAACAATTATCTGTAAAAAAAAATATTTTAGGTTATAATTTTTGAAAATATTATTGTAAGGAGGTTTTTAAAATTTAAAATTTTAATTCATAATTAATGAAAGATCATCAAATTCAAGTTCGTGTTCGTTATTCAGAAACAGACCAAATGGGGGTTGTTTATCACGGAAATTACATACCCTATTTTGAGATAGGAAGGGTCGAATGGCTTAGAAACAAAGGGATTTCATATAAAGTCATGGAAGAAAGCGGTATTGGGCTCCCAATTGTGAACATGAATATCAATTATAAAAAATCAGCTGTTTATGATGAGTTATTGACCGTGCATACGGTTTTCAAAAGTCAGACGTCGGTGAAGATAGAATTTGATTGTGCAATTTATAATGAAGCCAAAGAGTTATTAACAACTGCCCAATTTATGTTGGTTTTCGTGTCCTTAAAAACGGGTAGGCCAACAGCTCCGCCAGATTACATTTTGGAACTACTAAAAACTTTTGAATAATCGTCAAAATGAGTTCTTTTAAATGAGAATTTATAGTTTTTTTATGTCAATTTCAAACAAAGAATTAAAAGTGTCGAATACCATTTCGGCATTTTTTTTTCTGGTTTTTATTACAATTTTTCCAATTGGCAAATTTGTTTCTTCATTTATCTCCATTTCTTGAGATGTAATTTCAAGTTTTTTTTCTTTAATCACTCGCATCACTTTATTCATGTTTTTATAATCAAATGAAATTTGAAAAGGGATGTCAATTGTTCTTTCGATAATTTCACAAGATTCCAAAGTGATTTGTGCCGAAGTTTTGTAGGCAGAAATTAATCCGCCAACTCCTAACTTAATTCCGCCATAAATTCGAACCACAACAACAAGTAAATTGGTAAGTCCGAAAGACTGTATTTGACCGTAAATAGGAGTTCCTGCTGTATTACTTGGTTCACCATCATCGTTGGCTCTGTATTGAATAGTTTCGGTTCCTATTTGATATGCATAGCAATAGTGAACAGCGTGTGGATGTTGCTTTTTTAAGATTTCTATAATGGGTTTTACTTCTTCTTCTGATTCGATTGGAAAAGCATAGCCGAAGAATTTGCTGCTTTTTTCCTTGAATAGTGATTCTTCAGAGGGAAATGCAATGGTATTGTAGGTGTCTTTAATTTCCAAAAGGGATTCTTCTAAATTATTTTTTTATCAAACAAATCAACTACATCCTCTTCGCCCACCTGTAAATTCCAAACGGGAAGTCCAAGTGCCAATGCGGCATCTGTATTTTCTTTTTTGTCATCAATGAATAAAGTATGTTTGGCTTGCAGTCCGTTTTGATCCAGAACGAAGTTGTAAACTTCTGGATTGGGTTTTCTCATTCCAATTTCAAATGAAAAATATATTTTTTCAAAACATTGATAAAAATCGCTATAAAATGAGGCCCCCGATTTTTGTTCGAAAGTGTCAATGTGAATCGCATCGGTATTGCTCAACAAAAATAGACGATACTTGCTGGAAAGCATTTGAAGGAATTCTAATCGATACAATGGAAAGTCTGCTAATATAGAATTCCAAGCTTCGCGAATGTCTTCAATTGAAGCATTGTTAGTATGTTTTTGAATTCCGTTCAAGAAATCATCTCCCGAAATAGATCCTATTTCATATTGTATATTCAATTGGTCTAAGTCTTCGTTCCAATGGGATATGCCAAGATCTTTCAAACCATCCATAGTTGCTTGTTTATCTAAATTGATAAACACATCTCCAAAATCAAAAATAATAGCATTAATCATGGTTTCTGATTATTAAAAATTCATCGGTGTCAATTATGTGCTTTTCGGAATTTGTTTTTGGTATAAAAGGAGCTTTGATTCCTTTTTCCAAATTTGTATTTCCTGTAAAAACTCGAGCTTCATCCCAAAGATTTGCATCGATAAAGGTTTGTAAGGTTTGGAGCCCACCTTCAATTATAACCGATTGAATGTTGTGTTTGTAAAGCGAATCAACAATTTGGTTGGCTATATTTTGTTTAAAATCAATTACTTCAAAGATAGTGTTTTCTTCGGAAATAGTGTTTTCGAAATTGCTAAAGACAATCGTCCTATTTTGATTATCAAAAACAGCATTCTCTTTCGGAATGCGATTGTTTTGGTCTAATATTATGCGTACAGGATTATTCCCGTACCAATCTCTCGCATTTAGTTTGGGGTTGTCGTCAATAACGGTTTGTGTTCCCACCAGAATGGCTTGTTCCTCGGTTCTCCATTTGTGAACCAATTGTCTGGAATAAGTATTGGTAATCCAAACTGGTTTTTTTTCCAATTTTTCAAGAGGGGCAATAAAACCATCTTGGCTTTGTGCCCATTTAAGAAGGATATAAGGTCTTTTCTTTTGGTGAAAAGTAAAAAATCGCTTGTTGAGTTCGTTGCATTCGTCTTCCAATATTCCGACAGTGACGTGAATCCCCGCTTCAATTAATTTTTTGATACCGTTTCCGGCGACCATTATATTTGGGTCCACAGTACCAATAACCACATTTGGAATTTTGTTTTTAATAATCAAATCACAGCAAGGAGGCGTTTTGCCAAAATGGCTACACGGCTCCAAACTCACATAGATAGTGGCTTTTTTTAGCAACGATTTATCCTGTACAGAATTTACTGCATTGACCTCGGCATGGGGTTCTCCTGCTTTTTTGTGCCAACCTTCGCCTATGATTTTGCCTTCATAAACAATGACGCTTCCAACCATGGGATTGGGATAGGTCGTTCCCAGTCCGTTTTTGGCTAGGGCTATGCAACGGCTTATATATTTCTCATGTATTTTCACTTAGCAAAAATACTAATTTTGGAATTAGGATTTAGTTTCAAAACTTAAGATGTTTTCCCATTTACAATCTCTATTTTTGTGTATTGAATTAATAATAGAACATTTTTATGGACAATTGGATTATTAGAAAAATACAAAAAGAAGACAATCAAGCTGTTGCTCAATTGATAAGAGATGTTTTTGACGAATTGAATATCCCGAAAGTAGGAACGGCTTATGAAGATCCATATCTTGATTTGATGTTTGAAGAATACAATAAGCCAAGATCTGTTTATTATGTAGTGGAAAGTGATGGCCGAATCGTTGGCGGAGCAGGAGTGGCACCACTCGCAAACGAAGCAGAGGTTTATTGTGAATTGCAAAAAATGTATTTTCTTCCAGAAACTCGTGGAAAGGGAATTGGAAGCCAAATGATGGAGCAATGTTTGCAAAGCGCCCGTGAATTTGGTTTCGAAAAGTGTTACTTGGAGACAATGCCTTTTATGCTGGATGCCCAAAAGTTGTATAAAAAAGTAGGTTTCGAAAATATCTGTTCTCCAATGGGAAGCACTGGTCATACAAGTTGTCCGGTTTGGATGCTTAAAGATTTGGCAGTCTAGTCACAAAAGGAAACTGAAAAAAATAAAGATGAAAATAAAAGAATACAGGAATCAATTTATTCAAGCGCTTACTTCGATGTATGGAGAAGGCGAAGCAGAGAGTTTTTTCTATTTGATATTGGAAGAAAAGGAACAACTGAAAAGAATTGATTTGGCTTTGCATCCCGATTTGGAAATTTCGGAGGAGGAAATTGTGGTTTGGAATTCGATTTTGGAACAATTGAAATTGGAAATTCCGATTCAGTATTTGCTGGGGAAAACGAGTTTTTATGGATTGGATTTTGAAGTCAATGCCAATGTTTTGATTCCGAGGCCGGAGACGGAAGAGTTAGTGGATTGGATTGTTTCCAATGTTCTAAAAAATGGAAGGTCTAAGAGTATAAAAATTCTCGACATTGGGACAGGGAGTGGATGTATCGCAGTTTCATTGGCAAAGAATCTCCCGAATGCAGAAGTTTTTGCAATTGATGTTTCCGAAAAAGCTTTGGCAACTGCCAAAAAGAATGCCGAACGCAATGAAGTGGAAGTGACTTTTATGGAGCAAAATATTCTTCAAACTTTAGATTTAAATCAAGAGTTTGACATTATTGTTTCGAATCCGCCTTATGTGCGTAATCTCGAGAAACAGGAAATTAAGAAAAATGTTTTGGACAATGAACCTCATTTGGCTCTTTTTGTAGAGGATAATGATGCCTTGATTTTTTATAGAAAAATAGCCGAATTAGCTCAGAAGAATTTATCAAATTCAGGACAACTGTATTTTGAAATCAATCAATATTTAGGGAAAGAAATGATTGGTTTACTTGAAGAAATGGATTTTAAAGACATAGAACTTCGTAAGGATATTTACGGTAATGATAGAATGATGTTGGGGATTCGTCAGTAGCATCTTTATTTATGCTATTAAGATTCTATTTTTATCAGCATTTCTGCAATAGCCCGCGGTTTTAACCGTGGGTAATATATCGAGAAACATTTTTTGACATTGAATTTCTCTTATTTTGTCTCCAACGGTTGAAACCGTTGGCTATGGCATAATCAAAATGGGGTCAATTGGATTATGACTAAAAACAATTTAACCAATGTTTAAATTTTTGGCTTGTGTCCACGCGATAGTTTTTTTAATGTGGTCACGCCCAAGTTATTCTTTTAAAAGTATTTGTTACTGAAAACAGAAACTATTCATAACGCAACGCCTCAATAGGATCAAGATTTGCCGATTTTATAGCAGGATACAAACCAGAAACGATTGCCACGATAAAGCTTACGATAAATGCTGCCATCATTGCTCCCCACGGAATTACAAAAACAAAGTTCATCGCTGTCGAAAGTCCAAAACCGATTAATATTCCAAAAATAATTCCGACCAAACCGCCTATTTGCCCAATCAGCAGTGTTTCTATAAAGAACTGAAAGGCAATGGTTGTTTTTTTGGCACCCAAAGCTTTTCGGACACCAATTTCACGGGTACGTTCGGTTACCGAAACAATCATAATGTTCATCAAGGCGATAGACGACCCAAGTATGGTAATAATCCCGATTAGCCACGATGCAAGTCCAAGATATTGGGTGATACTCAGGATTCGGTTAATCAAATCGTCGCTACGGACAATGGCAAAATTATTGTCTTTTATTGGGCTTAATTTACGGACTCTGCGCATCGTGCTGTTCGCGTTGTCAATAGCTTGGTCCAATAGTTCTTTTTTGCCAACCATAACACTCAGCGTATAGTTGATATTGGGAGCTGTAAACAGGGAACGGGCAACTTGTATAGGGATCAAAATCCTTAAATCCTGGCTGTTCCCAAAGGTGGAGCCTTTCTCTTTTAGCATTCCGATAACTTTAAATTTGGCCCCTCTTATGGAAAGTGTTTTGCCAATAGGGTTTACGTCTTTCAGAATTCCTTTTTTAAAATCGGAACCTACCACGCAAGTATAAGTATTGTTGGATATGTCAAAATTGGTAAAATTTCGCCCCATATCGGTTTCGAGTCCGGAGTTGGTCAAAAAATACTCATCAACACCCAAAACATTTATTTCGGGATCCGTTTTCAAGGCTTCGTATTTTACTTCGGCTGTTGATGTCGCGGTAAAAGACAGCGACGTTTCGGTCAATGGATAATTGTATTTGTTCTTGAAAGCCACCGCCTCGGGATAGGAAATAATAGGATTTATGATTTCGCGTTCCCCGCCACCGCGTCTTCGAGAGGTGTTTTCGTATTGATTAATGTTGAAAGTATTGGCTCCCATCGAAGCAAAATCGGAGGAAAGCGTGTTCTCCAGTGCCGCAACAACGGTCAGAATTCCAACTAAGGCAGTTATACCAATGGCAATAATCATTACCGTCAAAATGGTTCGCAACAATTGAGTTCGGATGGAACCAAAAGCGATTCGGATATTTTCTTTGAATAATTTTAGCATCATAGTCGTTTGACACGAAAATACAATTTTTGTTACAAATTCCATTTGAGAAATTAGCATAAATAGTTGTAAGGAGCTATTCCAGCTATCCGCTATATCTTTTATGCCGAACCCCGGCATAAAAGGATACCGCTTCTATCTGGGCTAAGGCATTCCGTTGTTAAATCTGCTTTACCTAATGGCACACGGATGACACAGATTTAACGGATTTACACAGATTGAAATTGGTTAATTTATTATTCTAACTTTTTAATTTACATCTAAAGAATCAGTGCCGATCTGTCTAATCCGTGTCATCTGTGGCCCATTATGGCGTATAATTTGTAACGATAGGGCATTCCGTCGTTGAAACCAAATTATCCAATGGCACACGTATGACACAGATATAACGGATTTACACAGATTGAAATTGGTTAATTTATTATTCTAACTTTTTAATTTACATTCAAAGAATCAGTGCCGATCTGTCTGATCCGTGTCATCTGTGGCCCATTATGACGTATAATTTGTAACGATAGGGCATTCCGGCGTTGAAACCAAATTATCCAATGGCACACGGATGACACAGATATAACGGATTTACACAGATTGAAATCAGTTAATTTATATTCTAACTTTTTAGTTGCCCCAAAGAATCAGTGTCGATTTGTCTGATCCGTGTCATCTGTGGCCCATTATGACGTATAATTTGTAACGATAGGGCATTCCGGCGTTGAAACCAAATTATCCAATGGCACACGGATGACACAGATATAACGGATTTACACAGATTGAAATCAGTTAATTTATATTCTAACTTTTTAATTTACATCTAAAGAATCAGTGCCGATCTGTCTGATCCGTGTCATCTGTGGCCCATTATGACGTATATTTTGTAACGACAGGGCATTCCGTCGTTGAAACCAAATTATCCAATGGCACACGGATGACACAGATATAACGGATTTACACAGATTGAAATCAGTTAATTTATATTCTAACTTTTTAATTTACATTCAAAGAATCAGTGTCGATCTGTCTAATCCGTGTCATCTGTGGCCCATTATGACGTATATTTTGTAACGACAGGGCATTCCGTCATTGAAACCAAATTATCCAATGGCACACGGATGACACAGATTTAACGGATTCACACAGATTGAAATCAGTTAATTTATATTCTAACTTTTTAGTTTGCCCCCAAAGAATCAGTGTCGATCTGTCTGATCCGTGTCATCTGTGGCCCATTATGACGTATATTTTGTGGCGAGATAATCGATCTAGGCTGCATTCCGTTATTAAAGAGCTTTAAATTAAATCACAAATTTTTCAAACGGAATTATTTTAAAAGTAAGATATTTGCATTTGGAAAATTTAAACGAACAGTTTGAGTTTTTTGCATAAAATATGATTTTGGATATCATAATCTAAAATCTGCAATCTAAAATCTGCAATCTAAAAAAAATGGCATCAAAACCGAGTATTCCAAAAGGAACCAGAGATTTTTCACCTGCTGAGGTGGCAAAAAGACAATACATTATCCAAATCATAAAAAGCAATTTCGAAAAATTTGGATTCCAACCTATAGAAACTCCTTCATTCGAAAACTCCGAAACCTTAATGGGGAAATACGGAGAAGAAGGCGACCGATTAATTTTTAAGATATTAAACTCGGGAGACTTTTTGGCAAAAGCCAATGAAACTCACCTGGAAGCCAAAGACAGCACACGATTAACATCAAGTATTTCAGAGAAAGCCTTGCGTTATGACTTGACTGTTCCGTTTGCTCGTTATGTAGTGCAACACCAAAACGAAATCGAATTTCCGTTCAAAAGATACCAAATCCAACCCGTTTGGCGTGCCGATCGTCCTCAGAAAGGGCGTTTCAGAGAATTTTTTCAATGTGATGCCGATGTTGTGGGATCTAAATCTCTTTGGCAAGAAGTAGAGTTGGTACAGTTGTACGATTCTGTTTTTACTGCTTTGGGTCTTGAAGGCGTTACCATAAAAATCAATAACAGAAAAATACTTTCCGGAATTGCCGAAGTAATCGGTGCATCGGATAAACTGATTGACTTTACGGTAGCCTTGGACAAATTGGACAAAATAGGCGAGGACGGCGTAAAGAAAGAAATGATCGAAAAAGGAATTGCCGAGGAAGCGATTGCCAAAGTACAGCCGTTATTCAATTTCACGGGCACAATCTCTGAGAAAATCGAAAAGCTTTCTGTTTTACTTTCTGCATCAGCCGAGGGAATGAAAGGGGTTGAAGAGTTGCGTTTCATTTGTGATAATGTCATCAATTTAGGATTGTCAACGGCTAGTTTGGATTTGGACGTAACATTGGCAAGAGGTCTGAATTATTATACAGGCGCTATTTTTGAAGTAGCTGCACCAAAAACCGTTGCTATGGGTTCCATCGGAGGTGGTGGTCGTTATGATGATTTGACCGGTATTTTTGGATTGAAAAATATGAGTGGAGTAGGAATTTCTTTTGGATTGGATCGAATTTATTTGGTGGTCGAAGAGTTAGGATTATTCCCAGAAGCGGTAACATCAACTTCAAGAGCTTTGTTTATCAACTACGGGGAGAAAGAAGCTTTCTATTCAATGAAAGCGATCAAAGAATTGCGTGCCTCAGGAATAAAAGTAGAATTGTATCCTGATAATGCCAAAGTCGCCAAACAATTCCAACACGCCGATAAACGATTTATTCCTTATGCAGTAATCGTGGGCGAAGAAGAAATGAATGACAATCAATATAGTTTAAAAGACTTAGTTTCTGGAGAACAGAAAAAAGTAAGCTTAGAAGAGCTGAAAGTGATTTTAAAATAATAAGACTGTCCGCTAAGCGGACCAAGATTGTTTTTTTGCCACAGATTAAAAAGATTTCGCGGATTTTTTAACTAAACAATAATTTTTGCTTTTAATCTGTGGAAATCTTTTTAATCTGTGGCCGAAATAACGGTTTGGTATTAAGAACCGATAGGTCTATAAAATAAAGAATATTAAATACTGAAAAAAGCGATTGTTGATAGGTAATACTATCCGCAATCGCTTTTTTGTTTAATTTTCTTTCCTCTTTCCTCTTTTGCGAACTTTATTTCAGCAGGTCTTTGTATATTTTATTCTCCAGCTTCAATGCATTTAGTTCTTCCTGCACTGCTTTCAATTCTGTTTCCAAAGCAATTTCTCTGGGAGTTACAAAAGGAATTGGCAATCGCGAAGCCAGATCGGCAAGGAGATTGCGGTTTATAGCCAACGAGATTTTCCAGAGAATACCAAATTGAAGCGATTCCTGCACCATATATCCGGTAGCCGTACTATCGGCAACGCCCAATTCTCGGGCTACTGCAGCTCTGTTTACGCCGTATTTGGCAAAATACTGTCTTAAAAACTGACCGATATGCGGATAAGAAACAGAACCCTGAGTTTGGTATTTTTTTGCCAATGCTTTCATAAATATATGTTTGTATTCATTTCAAAAATAGTAATTAAATTACAATTTGTTGGAATTTTCCTTATTTTTTACCAACACCGCCTTTCTAAAAGCTTGCTTTGGACTAACAAAAAGCACGAGATCGTAGCTTTAACATAAGAGAACGTAGGTTTAACCTAAGAGAGTGTAGGTTTATGCTAAGCCAACTTAGGTTTAACCTAAGGGAGCGTAGGTTTATCCTAAGTCAACGTAGGTTTATGCTAAGACAACGTAGGTTAGACCTAAGTCAAAGTAGGTTTAACCTAAGCCAACATACCTTTATCCTAAGTAAGCGAAGGTTTAACCTAAGTCAACGTAGCTTTATATTAAGGAGACTTATTAAGAATGAACGTATAGCTTGAGAATGGAGGTGTAGTGATGTCACATTTATAGTTAGGCTTTTTATTTTTTATGCTAATGCAGGAAATCGTAAAGAATACTAATAATAGTTTTGTAAGTTTGGTACTTACAGTAATAAACAAATTAACTTTTGCCAACCTAACATCAAGATTACTAGAAATGTTTAAATACTCTCCAATAAATTCATATGCTTTAAGGAATCTTCAGAACAATCAAATCTTCTTTAATAATCCATTAAACTTTAATGACCCTTTTGATACTTTTCATCCTGCCAAAATAAAGGAATTGAGTAATGAAAAATTCGTTGAACAATTTTGTAATTATAGTAAACGAAAGTTCAACAAAAGAGCTTTATTAGGAATATTAAACAAAAGTATATCAAAACAAGAATTCTATAATTTTTGTGATGAACATATTGATTACATTTTTGACTTTAATGGAGAAACCGAAAATCAAATTTTTAAAGACAAAAGCGATTTTCTAGAACAACTTAATAGTATCGAAGATTCAAAAGCTAGTTTCGTTGATAATATTGGAGATTTTTTTTCGGTAATTAAATTAAGACTACAGACAACAATTCAGGAAACTCTTCATAATATTCGAAAAGAATCTTTTTCAAAAATTGGTGTGAGTTGTTTTTCCAAAAACAATTTAAATTTACTAATGTGGTCGCATTACGCAGATAGTCATCAAGGTTTTTGTCTTGAATTTGATTCAATTTTTGAGCCATTTTCAAAAGCTTTTGAAGTTACTTATAAATCTGAAATACCTAATATCAATTCAGATTTACTTGTGAATGGGGAAATTGGAACAGAATCTATAAAAAAACTTCTTTCCTTCAAATCTATTGATTGGGAGCACGAAGAAGAATTAAGAATTTTTCATCAAGAATCAAATAAAAGTTACTTCTATCCTGCTCGTTCGCTAAAAGCAATTTATTTCGGAATTAGAGCAAATCAAAATGATATTGAAATAATTTGCTCTATTATTAAATCTCAAAATTCGGCAGTCAAATTTTTCAAGATGAAAAAGCTTGAACTGACTTTTGGAATTGAACCAGAAGAATTCTTTTATAGCACAGCAATAGAAGTTCAATCGAGCATATTATTAATTATTTCCCAATCATTTCCAAATGAAGAATTTACAGTCTATCAGATAAAAAAAGTTTTAAATAATATCACAGAGATTCAATTAAAAGCCCATTTAGAAGATTTAACAAACAAAAAAATTCTAGTTAAGAATAAGGACAATTATTTGTTGAATATATGAAGTACTAGTCACAACAGCCGTTTGGCAAGATTGGGTTTTTAGGCTTAATTTAAAGTTGTTTTTGGACTTTTCCTTAACCTAAAAACCTAGCCGAGTGTGAAATTTGTGCTTAAAATTGATATTTAATAAGTCAATCAAATACGGTTGCCTTTTTTTATGGAATAAATTTAACTTGGCTCAGCATCCAGTTGTAGATTTTGTCTTCTCTAAAATAGCGCTCGACACTGCCGTGATTTCCACCTTTAACAACGGTAAAGGTAAGATTGGCATCGGGATTGCAAGTCTGTATGGCTTTGACCATTTTTCTGGATTCCGAAATAGGTACAATATGATCTTTATTTCCGTGAATAACCCACAAAGGAACTGTTGCCAGGTTGCTGGCGTCTTTTGTGTTTCCGCCTCCACAAATGGCTACTACCGCAGTGATTTTGTCTGGATATTTGCCAGCAAAATCAAAAGTACCATATCCGCCTAAACTCATTCCGCACACATATACTCTCGATAAATCGGTGTTGTAATTGTTTTGCACATATTCCAAAAGCTTTAAGAGTTTGTCTGGATCCCAAGCACCGTGAGCAACCTGAGGCGCAATAACTATCGCCGGTATTTCTTTTCCTCTTTCGATCGCACGAATCACTCCGTAACGTTTTACTCGATCCAAATTGGTTCCAGAGAGGCTTTTCCCGTGAAGAAATAAAATGATAGGTGCTTTTTTGTCCAACACCTCCTGATTAGGCAAATTGATCCAGAAAGGGTATTCGGTTTGGTCTGTAATTGCTTTTAGTTGCGCTTGTGCAGTAGGAATGCCACAAAGCATAAGTAGGTAAAGTAAAATATAAAATCGCATTAGTTTGGGGGTAATGATTTGAAATGGGGTCGCAAAATACCTTTTATAATTTAAGGAGGCAACTTTTTGTGGATAAAAACATAATATCTCCCTTTAGCCCCGATAGTAGTGGAAATCCTTGTGAGCCGGGGTTCGGCTCACAAGATTGCAACGTATAGCGGGACCAATGCTTCTTAAAATGCCAAATGTTTCTGCTCCAAAAACTTATAATCGAATGTAACTGGCGTGAACTTCGGATAGTCATCTTGCCTTTAAATCGTTGACGATAAATCATTTATTTGGTTTTAAAAAAACAAAATACTGTGAATAATACAAGTTTTGGTACCAATTGTATAATATTTCTGAAGCATTGCACAACCACCTTTGCCTCATAAAATATTATAACTCTTAAAACAAAATAAAATGAAAATTAAAATTTTACTATTCACATTTGCAATACTATGTATTGCCTTAATTACCGGATGCGAAAATGACGATTTTGAAGAAGTCGTTGGTGTATGTCCTATTGTCGCGTCGACTACTCCTTTGAGCAACGCATTAAATGTTCCATTGGAGCAAGTCATTACCGCAACATTCAATGAGGAAATGGATCCAAGCTCAATTACTTCGACCTCATTTACGGTAGTTGGAGCTGCACCCATAGCGGGGACGGTTACTTATGCAGACAACACGGCCTCATTCACACCAGCAGTTCCGTTGGCAGAAAACACCACTTATACAGCTAGAATTACCACAAAAGCAAAAGACGTAAAGGGTAATTTTTTGCAGGCAGAATATGTGTGGGTATTTTCAACAGGTACAGTTTTAAGACCTGTAGTGATTACAACAGATCCAATTAATAATGCCATTGCTGTGAAGTTTGATAAAACAATATCGGCGACATTCAATATGGTTATGAATCCATCAACATTCAGCAGCACAACTTTTAAAGTTAATCAAGGCGTTAATGTTGTGGCAGGAACAATTTCCTATACAGGTTCAACGGTGTCTTTTGTTCCAACAAATCCTTTATTGGCTAATAAGATCTATACGGTAACTATAACGACTGGTGTTAAAAACGCATTGGGTACCGCAATGGTTGCAGATTATATCTGGAGTTTTACAACAGATGTTGTGCCAACAGTAATTGCAACAGACCCTCTTAATAATGCCATTAATGTTGCCTTAAACCAAACTGTAACCGCAAATTTCAGTACGATAATGGATGCTGCTACAATCAATGGGACTACGTTTACTTTGAAACAGGGAGCAACAACAATTCCAGGTACGGTTTCTTATTCAGGTACTACAGCATCGTTTAATCCAACCAATTCACTTGTGTTAGGAAAAGTTTATACCGCTACAATTACAACTGGTGCAAAAAATGCTGCAGGAACGGCATTGGCCAGTGATTATGTTTGGAATTTTACGACGATATCGACTCCTCCTGCCGCTATAGTAATAGATCTAGGTACAGTCTCTGTATTTGGTGCTTTTGGTGGAAACGCTGGAATAACAAATCAAGGATTGAATACAGTAATCAATAATGGAAGTATAGGAACAACTGCCGCTTCGACTCTAATTACAGGATTTCACGATAGTGTTGCAATTTATACAGAGACTCCTCTAAATGTAGGAAACGTGAAAGGAAGTATTTTTTCTGCGCCTCCAGCGCCAGGAAATGCTACTTCATTTGCAACAGCACAAAAAGCATTGCTTGATGCAAATGCAGCCTATTTAAGTATTTCGCCAGCTTCAAAACCGGGAGGTTCTGATCCAAATGCAGGTGAATTAGGAGGATTGACATTAGCTCCAGGGGTTTATAAATCAGCCAGTGGTACTTTCAAAATCAGTAATGGCGACCTTACGCTTGACGCAAAAGGTGACCCAAATGCAACTTGGATTTTTCAAACTGCTTCAGGGCTTACTGTTGGAATTGCAGGTCCTACAGGAGCTAAAAGTATAATAATGAAAAACGGCGGATTGGCTAAAAACGTTTTTTGGTACGTGGGTAGTTCGGCGACTATTAACAGTGCCGGTGGAGGAACGATGGTTGGAACTATTATTGCTAACTCGGGTGTTACTTTTTCTACTGCCGGAAATGCAAACCAAACGGTACTCAATGGTAGAGCAATATCTTTAGTATCATCTGTTACTATGGTAAATACAACAGTTAATGTACCATAATGACATTTCTAAACAGTATATCCCGTTTTCGGACGGGATTCTTCTCAATAAAAAAATAACATCTAAATAGACATAAAATGAAAACTAAAATTAGTTTTAAAACAGAATTATATACAACTTGGATTTCAGAGAACATTCTCCTAAACAGCCTTTTCTTATTGACGTTGTTGTGCCTAAGTGCTCAAACAAAGCTTCAGGCACAAGAGGTTAATTACACAAAACCTTCTTGGTACTTTGGTGTTGCAGCTGGAACCAATTTTAGTTTTTATCGTGGTTCGACACATCAGCTTAATTCGAGTTTAACTCCTCCGGTAACTTTTCATAATGGAGAAGGAGCAGGGCTTTATTTGGCACCGCTTATTGAATTTTATAAACCGAATACAATATTGGGGTTTATGTTTCAGGCAGGTTATGACAGTAGAAAAGGATCGTTTGATCAGAAAACCACTCCTTGTAATTGCCCAGCAGATTTATCTACAGAATTAAGTTATATCACTGTAGAACCAAGCATTCGTATTGCGCCTTTTAAATCTAATTTTTATATATACGGAGGGCCACGTTTGGCTTTCAATGTGGATAAATCATTTAAATATCAGTTAGGAATTAATCCTGCTTATCCCAATCAAGAAGCATCGGCTGAAGTAAAAGGTGATTTTGACAATATTGACGAAACGCTTATTTCGATGCAAGTTGGAGCAGGGTTTGACATTCCGTTATCCTCACAAAAACATAAAACACAATTTCTGTTGTCTCCGTTTGTGAATTTTCAACCTTATTTTGGACAACATCCACGTTCTACGGAAACTTGGAGTTTAAGTACTCTTAGAGTAGGTATGGCACTTAAATTTGGACAAGGAAGTAAAGCGGAAACTCCGGAAGTGGTAGTGTCTGAAGTGCAGTTTTCTGTAAATGCTCCTAAGAATACTCAGGGGGAACGTAACGTAAGAGAGGTATTTCCACTCCGAAATTATGTTTTTTATGATCTTGGATCAAATCAAATACCAAGTCGTTACAAATTATTGCGAAAAGAAGATGTGAAAGATTTTAATGAAGATCAAATTGCAACTACAGCAACGGTAAACCCAGCAGGTCGTTCCGCACGACAAATGACTGTTTATTATAACGTGATTAATATTCTTGGGAATCGAATGGTAAAAAATCCTTCAACGTCTATTACACTTGTTGGTTCTTCAGAAAAAGGATCAGAAGATGGTGTTGTGATGGCCGAATCTATCAAAACATACTTAGTTAATGTGTTCGAAATAAAATCATCAAGAATAACTACTAAAGGTCAGCTAAAACCAAACATTCCATCTGAACAACCTGAAGGGACAAAAGAATTAGTATTACTTCGTGAGGGAGACCGTAGGGTTTCTATAGAAAGTAATTCTCCTGAATTGTTGATGGAATTTCAAAGCGGAGAAGATGCACCATTAAAGCCATTAGAGTTTGTAGCTGTTCAAGAAGCACCTTCAAGCAGTTATATTGTTTTTGATGCAACAGGAGCAAACGTAGCATACTCATCTTGGTCATTGCAAATTACGGACCCAGACGGCAAGCTAAAATCGTTTGGCCCTTATACTCAAGAAAAAGTAAGTATTCCTAGTAAAGATATTATGGGAACTCGTCCTGAAGGAGATTATAAAGTGAAACTGATAGGACAAACTAAAAGTGGTCAAGTTGTGGTAAAAGAAACGACAACACATATGTACCTTTGGACGCCTTCTAAAACTGAAGAAGCACTTAGATATAGCATAATTTTTGAGTTTAATAAATCAAAAGCAATTGCTATGTATGAAAAATATTTGGCAGAGGTGGTTACGCCAAAAATACCCAAAAATGGAGTGGTTGTTATTCACGGCCATACCGATATTATAGGTGAAGAATCGTATAATTTAAATTTGTCTTTGGATAGAGCCAATGAAGTGAAAAGCATTATTGAAAAAACATTATCACAATCTGGACGAAAAGATGTTACATTCGAAGTGCACGGTTATGGTGAAAATGAGAGTGCATCTCCATTTGAAAATAAATTTCCGGAAGAACGTTTTTATAATCGTACCGTAATAATTGACATTATTCCTGCTGCAAAATAAAAAGTGTAATTCGGTTGTGATCTCTTTTAGAGTATGAAAAGACAGGAATTAAAAAGCCTGTCTTTTTGTTTAGAAGCAATAAAAAACCCTTAAACAATTGATGTTTAAGGGTTTGTTTTTTGTAGCGAAGACGGGAGTTGAACCCGTGACCTCAGGGTTATGAATCATAGATTTATAGCTAGTTTGTAGCTAAAACATTGATTTCATTGACTCCTAAATAGGCTAAAAACCTTAATAACCCTTTTTAAATTGTTTTCGTCACTCCTTATCGTCACTCCTTGTGAGGGTTAATATGGAGTGGGTGATGGCTGAGTATTTTAAGTTGAACGTAATTGCAATTAACTATTTCAAAAGATACAAGCTTCTTACATGATTAAAATTAATTACTTTATAATTGTTCCCCACCAGATATCCATAAAGGTCTAAATCAATAGTTATTGCAATAGCTCCAACATTACAAAGATTAACTATCGAACTGTCAGAAAGACCAAATTTAATATAAGCATGATTATTAGTTAGTATTTGAGATTTTTCATATACTTCGGGAATAGTGCTACAAATATTTTTAAGTAAACCCAACCCAAAATTCTCTTTGGCATATGTGTAAGATTCTAGTAGGTTGCTAGCCTCTGTGATTACATTAGGCGTTAGCATTACTTGACTTCCTTTTATTATTTTAATAAGTGAATCATAGTCTTCTTCTGAAAACATCTGAGTTCGCTTAAAAAGACTTATATGTTTTTTATCCAAGCTTCCTATTACAAGAAGTAAAAATACATTACAATCTAAAGTTACAATTTTACTTTTTAACTCAGAAATTAAACTTTCTAATTGTTTCATTTCATATCTCTAATCTTCATTGACCTAACATCACCTGCCTTTGCATCAATCTTGAAAATTTTGTATTTTCTTGATTTTGAAAGTAACCAACCACCACTATTATCTGGAGCGTCAGTACTTTCATAACTTAAAGTGATATTCCAATATTTACTGTCATCAGTTATTTCTATTTCTTCTAATTGAATTTTATCGGCATCAGGAAAAAAGCTTTTTAGGTAATTTGCGGCAATATCTGCAAGTTCTTTAATAGTCATAATTTATTTTTTTCCAAAATTAGTTAAATAAAATCAATTTTTATGTCAGCAGTTTTTAGTTATCCAAAAAATTCAATGATGGAAATCTTCTTTCATTGTTTAACTTTTTTGGAACTTTAAATTTAGGTTTCTCATCTGGCGTTAGCTGTGATATTGAAGTTATAAAACCTATAATCATTAATACAGAAAATAAAATTCCAATAATTGTTAAAATTAAAATATACACATTGTAAATTGAAAATGTTTTGGAATTGAAGAACTCATTGAATTCGAGTAAATAAAGTCCTTTGGTACTAAATTTTAATGATATTATTGTCCCGAAAATAGCTGTAGTAATTAAAAGAGACACTATGCCTAGCAAAAGTGGTTCCCATTCATAACTATTATTCTTTTCTTCTTCATAGTATGAAAATGGTAATGATTCGATTGTTAATTTTGGAGGCAGGTCATCAGCAGTAATAAGGAATTCGAATTTTTGTTTTTTATTTTCATTTTCTATCTCTTTAACTTGGGTCAAGCTATCTTGAATTAGAATTTTAAATACAAAATAATCACCTCCATTTAGTAAGGGCACATAAAATTCAATTAAGTTACAGTCATCGTTCTCAATTGTTTTAAAAGTAATATTTCTTCCTTCTGGTTCAATGTGTATAATATTTATGCCAAGTATTTTATTTTCTTTTGGTAATATCAGTTTTAAAGGTTCTATTATATCACGAATCGGAATATCTCCGCTGTTTGCAACTACAAATTGAGCTTGGGTAATATTTTCTATTTCTAAATCTTTATAACTAACTTTTAAGTTGTCTTTGAGTTCTGGGTCAAGTTCTGAAAATAACTTACTAGCAAATTGAACAAATGGAATAAGAGTTTTTTTCTTAACTGATTTTTGAAAGAAATGTAATGAAACAAAATAACTTGCCAATGCACCTATAATAATACCTCCAATTGTTAACCCTAACGTTATACTATCCATAAAATATTTCTATTTATTATTATTTTTTGCATAAAATATCAGCAGAAGAATTGTAGTGCAATTTTAAGTGTTATTACAACATCATAAGCTCTGTCTTCATCTAACATTTGGCAATCAATCGTTTGTATTTGTGATTAAGTCACTTATAACTGCACAAATTTATTTGCACTTCTTTATGACCAAATATACATTATATCTATGCGAAATATACAATTTTTCTGCGTTTTGCTATTTTATTTCATTTAATATTTTTCTAATCTTCACGATAGTGTTATTTGATAAATTGGTAATCAATGCAAGTTTTCTAATTGAATAGTTTTTGTCTTTAATTAGTAATAAATGCGATTGATTATATTTTGACAAAAATTGTTGAGGTGTTTCATTTGTATTCATTTGACGTCCTTTGTAAGTTCCTTTGGCTTTCGCTATTAAAATTCCTTCTCTTTGTCTTTCTAATAAACTACTTCTTTCCATTTCGGCTACATTGCTTAAAACATCAGTAATCATTTTGAATATAGAATTTGGTTTGTTTTCAATCATTGAGTACAAGCCAATGTTTTCTACATGTACATTTATGTTGAGATTGCTTAGCATGTTTAACGTTGTTTGAATATCAAAAGCATTTCTTCCTAGTCTATCTATGGAATGCACCGTTAAGTTGTCAATCTTTTTGTTTGCTATGTCGTTTAATAATTTGATTGCGCTTGGGCGTTCATTGAATGGAATTGAACCGCTACATTTATCAATGTACATTTTTACGCTGTTGTCTTCCTGTCTATCGGTTTTTTGTTCAGTTGTACTAATGCGGATATATTTTGCGGTTTTCATCTTTGCGTTGTTTTTGTTTCAACAAAGATAAATAAAATTATTTAATTGTATTAATATTAGAGTATTTATTTTTGATACATTATTAAATCAATAAATGTGTTTAGATTTTGATTAGAATTGTATTAACCCATGGGTATAATCTAAAAAAGTTACAGTTAGTTTTAATATTCATTAAAACCTTGAAAGAATTCTTCTAGTGTAACATTCATTAATTTTAAAATTCGGATAAGTGTGTTAAGTTGGATATTTGCTCCAGCTTCATATTTTCCATATTGAGGTCTGCTTATGTTTTTTTCATAGGCAAAGGTATCAGAGTTTGTGTATCCAGCTTTCTTTCTAAAATATTTTAATCTTTCTCCTATTTTTTTTAGATAGATTGATTCTGTGTTTTCTGATTCATTCTTAACGGGTGCAGTATTTTTTGAATCCATTTTTTTACTCTTTATATAGAGCAAATCAATAAAAAGCCTTTCAATTGTGTAACTCCATATACGGATACTCTGTATATGGAGAATTTTTTTTATGTTTGCGTAAATTTTAAAACAGATAACATGAAAAAAAAATTATTCTTTCTTCTTTTCCTAGCTATTGGACTAACAAGCTGTAACAAAGCTATTGAATCACCAGAACAAGTTAAGGGTTTCATTCAAGGAAAATGGCATGATGAAACTGTTCGCACGGGCGGTCTCATAACCTATTACAGATTTGAAATAACAGATACAGAAATAAGATGCTGGAAATCAGGTATTATCCTATCTAATAATGGACGAGCATCAGATAATGAAAAGAATGATTGGGAGGAACAGACTCCTGTTCCTTTATCAATTGGAAGTGTCCAAATGCAAGCGGGAAGCTCAAGTAAATATGATAAAACAATCAGAACACTGGGAAATTGCAGTTACGGAACATATACTTTTGAATATAGCGAAGGTTTAGGAAATATGCTAGTTTTTAAGGATATTAATGCTGATGAAGATGATTACCATTCAGGTACATTGGACAGGGGTTGGGAATATTGATAAAACATTTTAACTCTTAATATTAAATTTAAACAAACTCTTATGAAAAAAGTTTTATCGCTATTCTTAGCCAGCTTTCTATTTATCAATTGCTCAAATTCTGATGACTCTAATGATGATACCAACAACTCCGAAAAAACATCAGCAATAAATTTCAAATTAAACCAAATCGAGTACGAACAAAACTACTTGATGTCTGATGTAAATTGGATAAAAAACGATAATACAACAACTAGTGCTAATGAGTTTGAAATAACTGCATCTCCAAAAGTAAAAGGAAAGACTTCTGATATCTTAGAAATATTTAGTTTGACAATCAGGACAACTGATARTGTCTTAGTTGCAAATAAAACATACAATTTATACACAAAAAATACCTATTACTTTTTACCTCTAAATGACTCCTCACTTTGTTATAAAGAAGTAAGTCTTTGGGATATAGACGAAACATCTGGAACAATAAAAATCACTAGTTTTGATGGAAAAACCTTAAAAGGGGAATTCAATATTAGTAACTTAACCAATGATAATGGTTTTCCATTAGGTTACTGTGATGGTACTAAAATAGTAGAAAAAAGATTCAATATCACAACAGGTACATTTACGGCTATTCCGTAATAATATTATATTCTTGTTAACTAAAAGCCACTTCATTATACGGAGTGGCTTTTTACTTTTCTTTTTCATTGTAAATTACATCAATTGTTGCTCCGTTTGTTGACAATGATTTGCAACAAGGCGGTATTCCTATTTTGTCTATCAACATTCTCATCTGTGATGGTTTAAGTAAGATTCTTTTTTTCATGGCTCATTTAATTATAAATATCTGTTCCTGATTTTTTTTAGAAAAATATTTGAAACTGTTTTTAACCTATCGATGATAATATCGATTTTTGATATAAAAAGCTAGGTTTGACTAGTTGGTCTTATGAATGGATAACGGATAACGTTTTGCATTTTAAGAACCAAAAGGAACGGTTAATCGTATAAGAAGGTTTTATTTGGTAAAAAATTTATAAAAATAATTTTTCGAAAAACCGACTTAAAAAAACACTTCGACGAAATTTGCCTATCCATTGCCTAAATACGTCATCTTAATACAAAAGGAAATCTAATGGGGAGGTAACTTGGACATGTTAAGTGAGACGAGGGAAGGGTGTCCTCTTAGGAGGGAGGGCATCCTTCGCTTGATTGGAATTTTTTAAACTTGGCTCATTTTGTTGATTTTTGAAAGGACTTCATCTGTAATTATAATCCCTTTATAATCATTTTGTTTTTTTTCGCTATGAAGTCTTTTAGTGATAACGATGAATTTTTGAAAATCCATTGAAGTGGAATTTGCTTTTTCAATAAAATCTAGTACATCATCTGGTTCTTCATATCCAAGTTGACCTAAAATATCATAAACTGAAATTGTGTCACCCAATTGATGTTTAGTTAGTGTATTATCACTTGATTTACTTGTGTTGATTTTTACATTGTAATCGCTAACTTCTTCATTTGAATCCTCGTATTGAGTATCGGTCATTGATGGAATAGTTTGACTTGCTTCTTGTTTAGTTGAATCGATGTTTTGAATCGAAGTTTCATGAGCTAAAAAAGCATCAAGTTTGTCAATGTTAACCGTAATTTCATGTCCTGAAGTACTATTTTTTTCATTGTAATCTTTGCTCACGGATTTGAAGAATTCAAATTTGTTTAAAGATGATAAGACTGACCTGATACCACCATATTCCTTGCCAAATTTAGTAGCTAAGGTTCTATTGGTTTCAAAACAAATTTTACCAGTTCTCTGCCATCCAATTATGTAGGATACAAATAATTTTTGAGTTGAATTTAGTTTTTTAGTTGCAAGTAAATTATAATCTACTTGTAGAAATGTTTGGTCTTGATTTTCTTTCATATTTATTTTTTTAAGTTATTTATTTGTTGTTTTTTTTCAGCAGGCTGGTGCTGTTTTAACAGTAGGGTATATTGTTTTTTAAACATCCTCCTGTTGCTAAATAAGCAGGTATATGTTGATGTAGAAGCAGGAGGATGCCGAATTAAGCTCTTTCTATTATATCATTATTAAACTAAATAAGAATAGAAATAAGAAAAAGAACTATATCAATTATTATATTACTGAATAACAGAAAAGTTTCATTTGTTTTTTCTGATAATCAATTATTAAAAAGAATAATAATATTCATTTTTTATTTTCAATATTTCAAGGAACTTGCTTCAACGAGAAGATTTCATTTTTTTCAATATTTCAAAGAACTAACTTCAACGAGAGAAGGTTTTTCTTTTTTTCCAGAAGTAAGCTTTGAAAAGAAAGCATATCAACTTGAAAAAAGATTTCACTCCAATTTACCTCCCCCAATTCCGCTCGCCCCCTCCAAAACATGTTGGTTGTAAACTGTAATGCTTGTGTTGTATTTCTTGTTAAAGTAATCACACCATTCTTGACTTATACTTACGGCTAATTTTATGTATTGCTCTTCGGGATAACCTATTGACAATGCGTACTCACGAGCATTAGCTTCTGCTAAATCAAAAGGATGCCATTTTACGTCTTCAACATGTGAAATGTATTTGCTTTCAATAAATTCCTGTTTTATAATAAACTGATGCTGTGACCCAAATTCTCCAACATTGTCATTTAAAATTTCACCAGTGATATTTGATGAAGAAATTTTAAAGATTGAATATTCAGAGATGCCTAATTGACCAGAAGCAATCCTTTTTAACTGATTAAATTCGTTACAAACAAATATCTCAGAGAATATTGAAATTAGTCCATTTGATAAGATGGAATCTTTGTTTTCGATTGGTGAAATGTGATAGAATACGTTGTTTTTCATTTTTTTTTAAATTTTGGGTTAAGGCAGTTTTCTTCCTGTCCATTTTTGATGGATAGTTTGTCAAGTTGAAAAAGTATGGATTGAGTTATTTAGAGATTATCCCAAGTGCTTTTGTCTCTAATATCATAATCTTTTGATTTGTCTCGATTTCTTATGAATTCAGATGTTATAGTGACTATCTGTTGATTAAGTAAATAATGCTTAAATTTTTCTTTATTTAAAAATATTTCCTCAAATTCAGATTCCGCTTTTGGGCTTGGGTTGAACAAATCATAGCTAATCACTATTTCGTCGTTTGGTTCAATTTCCAATAGATTTATTGTATCATTTACGGTTCGATGCCCCATATGTTTAGATACTATAATGAAAGCTTTCTTTGTGCAATTGTATTTCGTCACAAAATCTCTCGCCCAAGCAATTTCCATTGTATTTGATTTTAGTGGTCTTAGTTGGAGTTTTAAAAATGTATTCTTTAAAATGTATTCTTCAAATTCATTATACAATTTATTTAGTTCTCTGTTCAAGCTGGTTGTTGAAAGTACTTTTTTGGTTTTGGTGTTGATATAGATATTTGAATCTGTTTCTAAGTTGTATTCTTCGTGATTGTTTGTAAAAAATTTTTCAGTACTGTATCGTGTAAACCAACTTAAATGTAGTATTTGCTTTGAGTTTTTTTTGGAATCTTCTATAATTAGTTCACTATAGCAACAATCGATATTTCCATCATTAAAAAGTTCAAAATTAATGAAGTCATTCCACTTTAATTTTAGTAAGGTTCCTATTTTGAGACCTAAACATGAGCCGTGGATACAAAGAAATCCGTATCCATAATCTCCTTTGTTTATTAGCCAAGTTCCGAATAAGACTAGATTTTCTGTTGACCAAATTATTTCGTTATCATTTTTCATAAGTCGCTGTATTTTCACAATTACAGTGCAAAGATAGCTAAATATTTCAAATACACAAATATATTTTCACTTTTTTTATGAAAATACAGATTTTTTATTTTTAGATTATTTGTAACCAACTGATATATAGTTTATTAATAATTACAATTTCTGTATTTTCATAAAAAAAATGAAAATAGCTTTTTTACATCATAAAAGTTTGCTACATTTGCAGTGTAATTATGAAAATACAGAAAATATGTTTATATGTCTTTCAATTTTAACTATAGCTGAGGTAGGAGATAAAATCAACTTAAAAGATGAAGATGCAATCAAAAAGTGGTTAATATCAAAAGATATTAGTATTCATAAAACTGGCAAATTTCGATTTGTATATGAAATTGATGTTGACTGTGCGATTGATAAAATAAGAGTCTTAGAGTTGAGGAAACAGTATCCAGACGATTGGATTGGATTGTACAAAAGAATTTCAAAAGATAGTGCTGTTTATGAAATGGTTGTTCATAATCTTCAAGGAGAAATAAGTACAAAGCCAACAACTAAAGTAAAACCAAATAACAAAACCGAGAATGAACTTTATAAAAAATATGCAAAATGAATAAATTAAAGCTTCCTAAGAATCCTCATAAAGGGATGAAGGTTTATTGTCATAAATGTAAACGAGATAATCCGACTTGTAATCATTATGATATACACAGGTATAAGGTCAAGATACATGTTGTTGGTGGAGATGGAAAAAAACGAACTAAGGTTCTGAATTCTAAAAATTATAATGATGCAGTTAAAGAAGCTATTGATTTCGAAAACGAATTAAAGGCTACTAATTATGAAAAGGTTGCTATCCAAGAAATAGGAAACGATTATTCGATTTTGGATGCAGTTGTTCAGTATCAACGTTATTTGTCAGGACAGCATAAGTATGTTCATAAAATTAAGAAAGTATCTATTGAGTATCAGAAGGAGTGTATGCGATATTGTAAATTCTTTTTGGACAGTCTAAATGAGGTTAGGAATTTAATGACTACAAGAATAGTTGAGGTGAATCAACATGATGTTGCTCGTTTTTATTTATGGGCAGAGAATCATTACGGTGCTAAATCATTCAACAAGTGTATGGGAGCTCTAAAAGCTTTTTTTGCTTTTTTAATTGATGTTGAAGAGATAGTAATGAAGAATCAATTTGCAGTTTATGAGTCAAAATCTGTGGTGATGAAAGATGTAACTACATTGACAAAAGAAGAATTTCAGATTATTATTGATTCAATTGGTGTTGCTAATTCGTTTCAGATTCTTGGAGGTAAAGGAGAAAGGAAAAACATGTACAAGCCGTATTTGGTTCAGGGTTTTAAATTGTTTTTACTGACTGGTGGGAGGAGAGAAGATGTTGTTGAGTTGAGGTGGTGCGATATACTTATTACGATTGAAGGTGTAAGATTTTTCAAAATCGCTAATAAGAAGGTTAACAGAATTAAAAAATCAGAACAGTATAATAAGTTTATTCCAATTAATGATGACTTGTTTGACTTGTTGTTAGAGATGGGATATGAGACAAAGAATTGTACTGACGATTATATTTTGTTTCCAGAACGAAATGTAAAAGCAAAAACAATAATGGATGCTTTATCGAAGTCGTTTTCTCATTATGTCAAAGAATCTGGGATACAAAAAGATGTTAGTTTGAAAAATTTAAGAAAGACATACATAACTTGGATGCATCGAGCAATGGGTAAAAATACGGGGTTATTAACTTCTCATAGTGGTGAAAAGGTTTTAAGAGACCATTATATTGATAGTACTGTGTTAACTGCTTTAGAAGAAGCTACATTGGGAATAAGGGTATTTGGTTAGTGTGAATCATCCTAATGAAAATGTTAAGTCCTTTTGCATTATATTTGTTTTTATGAAAGCACAAAACATTTCCGAGATTATTAATCTTTTATCCGACGATGACCAGTCTTTAGTAAAACCATTCTTAAAGGCTCAAATATTTGCAAAGCGTATTGGAAATGATGGACTTTATAAATGGGTAGTTCAAGAGTTGAATGGATATGAAATTGAATCTGAACTTCCATCTTATCGCAAGGCTAAGTGTAACCATTTTGCAGTTTTGAAACAGGGTGGTCAACTTACCGCAGAACAGTCTTTGCCTTTGGCTTCATTTTCGGAAGAAGTTAAGTCAATGATGTTAAAGTTTAGTGTTTTTAATAGTATACAATCTCTGGAAGGAATAGCAACGGCTGACCCCAAAGGAGCCTTATATAAGCCATATGGTGTTGATTTTTGTCAAATGCTATCTAATGACCTTAAAGAAAGAGGGTTGAGATTTGGTGTGTATTCATTGCGCACCCATGTTCAAGTATTTGAATTAGTTGAAGTTTTGACGAATATTCGCTCGAAATTGTTAGAGCTTATGCTAGAATTGGAGGAAGATTTTCCTAATATCGATACAGAATTAGAAACTCGTGAAGTAGATAAACAAGCAGTTAATCAAACAATAAATTATTATATGAATAAAATTAAAATAACAACAACGGGAGATGGTAATACAATTAATACTGGCGATAATTCAACGGTCATTAATAATGCGGTTGTCATTAAAGGTAATAAGGAATCACTTAAAAAATTCCTAAATGAAAATGGTGTGTCAGATGAAGACGTAGCACTTCTAACGGAAATAATTGATGAAGAGGCGTCTGTAACAACACCAACAAAATTTGGTTCTAAAGTAGGAGGATGGATTCAGATGATGATAGGAAAAGTCGTTTCTGGTTCTTGGGAAATTGGAATTGGAGCCGCTGGCTCTTTGCTTGCTGAAGGTATTCTTAAATACTATGGTTTTGCCTGAGGTTGAATCGTAACATTATTGCCAAGATTAGTAATATTGCCACTACCTTCAGTTTTTATTGAAATGTTATTTACAACTGTTGAGGTGGGATTAAGGACGGAATTTAATTCTTGAAAATATTCTTTTTCATTTTTTAGCCAAATATTAAGGATTTTAATGTATTTCATTTCCTTTTTGCTATATGCTTCAAGTAGTGAAACTTGTTTTATTCTATGAGCTTCATTGATTATTTCAAGCTGATGTTTTTGTGTATCAATTATTTTTGTTGAGTCAATTTTTGATAGAAAAGTTTTTGTTGTGTTTATTAAAATTTCAACAAATTCTCCATTAGTGCGGGTTTTATACTTTGTAAGCTGTGTGAATTTATTGTAATGAGGAGAATGCACTAAAAGTCCTAATGGAAATATTTTTTCTAATTTTTCTTTCTCTTTAATTACGCTCGGCAGAGCCTTAACCCATTTTTGATAAGTTCCGTGTAAGATGTTAATATCTGTTTTGGCTTTTTTCTCTGCGCTTTTTTCGTCTTTAAAACTTTCGTTTATGAATTCAATTAGAAGTTTTCTTTTCCAGAGCGGGAAATTGTCTTTAAAGTTATTATTTTTTAAGTAATTTAACATATGAGAGATAATATCGCTTAATCCAAAAGTTGGTGTTCCAAAGCTGTCAAAAATATAATCAAAATAGTCGGTAATCTCTCTAAGCCAATCTTCTTTCTCGATATTTTGGTCTAGAAAGCATTCTACATATATCCATTGTGTGACAATTTTTTCAGGGACGTGGTCATAAAGTTCTTTTTTGAACCAACCTTTTTTGCTGATGTTTTTATGAAAGTTACAGCAATTAGGAAACTTCTTGAAGTTTTCAAGAGCATTTTTTTTTATTGATTTATGGAATTCACAGCAATTTGGGTAATCAGTAGGCATAACAACAGTACAATGAGGTAAGGCATTAAAGCCTAAATCCCAAATATGCTCACCATCAATGGTAGTGAAATTTTTGGTAACTAAATCGTTTATAAATTTATCACTATCATGAATGTCAATGTTGAAATTACGATTTCCCATTTGCTGTTAAATTAGTGTTGTTGCCAGTATTTATAATGTTATTGCTTCCATCTGTAGTGATATGATTCAGAATTTTATAAATTGTTTGGTTTACTTCGTTATTTCTTGCCATTAATTTCGCCATGTCTATTTTGTATCCAAATTCCTTTTCTATCTCTAACATGATATTTAAAGCATTGTTTCTTATCATAGAAATCGCATGTTCAATTGCTCCTGTGCCAATTTGACGAGTTGCAGAATAAATTTGGGCGAGCGGATTGCCATGATTTTGCAAATTTTGAGTAAGATAGTTGAGAATGTCTGGCGAAACAGCTATTCCCACGGTACTTGACTTTCCAGATAATAAATGTTCCAATTCTGAAATTCCTTGGTAAAATTCAAACTTTTCAAAAGTATCACGAATCTCTGATGGAAACCCGTCCAAAGTAATAAGATGGTTTGTCAAATTCCATCTTCCATTCATGATGTTACCATAAATGTTACATTTAGAAATTCGATATTCAGGTAAAATATCATCTCCGTTATATCCCTCAATTTCCTTAGTTACCCAATCGATTAATCTTTGGTTTTTTAATCGTACAGCAAAAACTTTAACTTTTAATAGGATTGACGTAAGTGAGGT
>NZ_JBFUBE010000017.1:0-97249 GCF_056405915.1 Flavobacterium sp. P1_E4 | reverse complement strand
GGAAAATATTATTCGAGTACACAAATAAGTTTTATTTTAAATAAAAACGGAAAAATAAGCAACATTGAAACTGATTGTAGTTTCACAGATTCTGAAAACAATAAGTTTGCAGAATATTTTAAAAATGAAACTTTAAAATTTGTAGAAAAAACAAAATGGATTCCTGCTAAATTTAAAGGAATAAATGTAAATAGTGAAATGAATTTTATATATTCCCATAAATAAATAAACTGCCACCAACAGCTCCAACGGATTTGGGCATTAGGCTTAATGGAAAGATGGTTTTGTATTTGGGATGATTTGGCAAATCCGAAAATAGGTCTTAATTTAGTCCCAAACCCGCTGTAGTGCCATGACGTTGTGCGACATATTATGAAAAAACTGCAACAAATAACAACCATTTTATTAATCATCTTTTTTACCAGTTGTAAAAAGGAAATGACCGATTTGGAGTTTGAGAAAAATGTACTGACTGAAATTTTCCCAACTTTAGTAGATTCGGTTTGTGTTGATTGTAGAATAATGATGAATCCACCACTAATGATTGGTAAAGTTATCTTTGATAAAAATGGAAAATATTTAAAAACCGATTCACTGAAAGCATCTAAAGATGAAAAGCTAAAATATGAAGAATGGAAAGCTGATATCAATGAAATCAAAAGAGATACTTCAAAGCTAATTATTGCTTTTGCACCTGAATTAAGAAAAATACGAGATAGCGTAAAATCAGATTTTGAAAAACATTTTCCAAAAGCTAAGCTTGACGAAACAAAAAACGGAACTGAAACAATATATGATTTTGATTTCAGCAAAATTAAATTGAATAATAAGTTCCAACTTAAAAACCTTAATGAATTTCCAAAAGAGCGAGATGCGATTTGGTTTACTAAATATAATTTTGTTTTTTCAGGAATTCTAGATTTTACAAGAATACAATTTGACCAAACAAAACAATTTGGAGTTTTAGATGCGGGCTTCGGTTGTGGAGGAACTGGCGGTAAGGGCTATAGAATATATATCAAAAAAGTAAAGAATAAGTGGATAATTGACAAAATAGTAGGAACCTGGGAATCGTAAAAATACGTCGCACAACAGCTACAACGGATTTGGGCAATTGGCTTAATGGATAGTTGGTTTTGTATTTGGGATGATTTGGCAAATCCGAAGAATGGGCTTAATTTAGTCCCAAAACCGCTTTAGTACCAGAACGTTGGCGGTTATTTTACCGAAACACTCTGCAAGAAAGAACATTTATTAAAAACGAAAATGAATAAAACACTACTTCTATTATTTAGCTTTTTATTTTTAAGTTGTAATTCAAAGTCTCAAAATAACATTAAGGAAAAAGAACCCGAAAAACAACAAGAGATAGCGAAAACTAAATTGACCGGAAACCAAATTATAGTAGGATTAGACAAACTCAATTTTTTCAATCTAACCGAAAAAAAAGATTTAAAAGAAACAAAAGCTGAATTTGAAAAATCTTATAACGAACTAAATTTTTTTGAAGGCAAAATGAAAGGCGAAAGCTTAATATTTACTGACAATAGATTTTATTTTATAGATTCAGAAACTCTATTTGAAAGTGGTGGTTTAATTCAGTATTTAGAAACTGTAAAAAAATCATTTGACAAACTAAACTTGAAACTTGAATTTTCAGATGAATTTAATAATCAAACTGAAAGACATTTGACTCATAAAATAAAACTTAACGGAAAAGAATATATCGCTTATGACAATGATTTTGGAGAAGATGATTGGGGAATTTCATATATAAATTTTATAGAGATGTTAAACGACCTACTAAAATCACAGAAAAGTAACGAAAGATTTTATCCTATAAGTTCCGGAAATGATGGAAGAATGGTTCTACTAACTAAAGAACAATTTGATTTTGTGAAAGCAAACTATCCAATTAACAGAGAACATCCAATGGAAATAAGTGATTGGAAACATTATAATACAATGTAAAAAAACAGCATACAAAAGCTACTACAACGGATTTGGGCAATTGGCTTAGTGGAAAGTTGGTTTTGTATTTGGGATGATTTGGCAAATCCGAAGAATGAGTTTAATTTAGTCCCAAACCCGCTGTAATGCCAGAACGTTGTGTGAGATAATAACCTAAAACCGTTAAATCAAAAATGAATCAAAAAAAATCTTCAATTGAGCCATTAATAAAGTCTGTCTTCCTGCTTAAAAATATAGGATTCTTACTTGTATTACTTTTTCTATTTACATTTTGTTTTGAAAATACCTATGATAGAGTTTATGGGGATAACCATTATAAAAAGAAAATAGAAAATCTATTAAAAAACGGAAAAACAATAATTGCGGATCTTGATAAAAATTATGTAACAAATCAAATTAAAATTGGTAATACTTATACAAATTCATTTGAATTTAAATACAGTTTTAAGGTAAATAATAAAACATATGGTGGCGAATTTATAACTGAAGAATTTATTCCTGAAAATTCAGAAAGGCTAATTAAATATATGACTGTTAATTATTTACCTGACAATCCTGAGATTAATCAAATTGATGCTGAACTAGAATACGAATATGCAAAAGACACAGTTAAAGATCATACAATTGGAATGTTGCTTCTAAATCTCTTTGGTTTAGTTTTATCCTTCTTTTTGATATTATATGTACTTCTTTCAATTAATTATAAATTAAAGAATTTTGATAAACCTATTGAAAATACTGTAATAAATAATCAATCATATTATAATGATATTAGTAAAAAAACAGACTACTCAAACATAAGATGATTAAAGCTAATATATTAAACAACCTTACTCAAATTACCTCACACAACAGCTACAACGGATTTGGGCAATTGGCTTAATGGAAAAATGGTTTTGTATTTGGAAGATTTGGCAAATCCAAAGAATGGGCTTAATTTAGTCCCAAACCCGCTAGTGCCAGAACGTTACAGCAGGCAACTTCTCTATTTTAAATGTTTATTATTAGTAACTAAAATTATGGACAAGGAAACATCTAAAGACTCTCTAATTATCGAGACCATAATTCATACTTCGGTCGAAAAAGTGTGGGAAGCATGGACCGAACCTAGTGTCATAATGAAGTGGTTTGGATCTGATCCCAAAGGGACAGTGTTAAGTGCAAAACTAGATGTTAGGCCAGGTGGTAGTTTTGAAGTAGCATTTAAAGATGCCGACCAAACCGAGCATATTTGTAATGGCATTTATACTGAGATTGAAAAATTAAGTAAGCTAACATTTACCTGGCATTGGAAAAGCGAACCCAGCGTAGAATCTTTTGTTGTTTTGTTGCTAACTGAAGAGGGGAAATCAACGAAAATGCAGTTTGAACATATGAATTTTGGAAATGGTTCAAAACATGATTATGTAAAGGGATGGCAAAGTACTTTCTTAAAACTTAAACAACTTTTAGGGGATAACCCTTAAAATTCATAAGAGAAAAAGAATAACGAACCGCTAATAGCCACTACAACATTAAGACTCAATTTAGGACCCGAAATTTCGAAGACATATCTACATAACAATAGCGTTAATTTACACCCAAAGCTTCCAAATTAACCCCATAATCTTAAAAAAACAAATTATAAACATTAACATATTGTTTCATTAACATTGCAAATAGGGAATTAAAATAATTTTGCGATATATTAATAAAACAAATATTTTAATGAAAAAACTATTCCCAATTGTAGTGGCACTACTTTTCGCTTTCAATGCCAATAGCCAAACCAAAAACTACGCTTATCTTAAAGTGAAAATCGCCAACCTTGAAGTCGATTCTTTGGTTATTATCTCTTATAAAAACCCTGATTTCAAAAAGATTATCAAAGCGGACAGCGATGGTATCTTTAAAGACACATTGAACATAAAAGCCGATAAATATTATGTAAGCAATTGCTCTAGTATTTTTCCCAATGGAATATATCTAAATAATGGATATGACTTAAAAATCACCGTTGACGCCAAAGAACCAGGAAAAACAATGGTTTTTAGCGGAAAAGGCGCTACAGAAAATGAATTTGTGGCAACTTTTTCCAAAAACGAAGAGAATTTTGATTACGAGTCACTAATGCAATTGGATCAATCTGCATTCGATAAACAAACAGAACAAATACGATTGAATCTATTTGCTACTCTTGATAAGAAAAAATACGCTTCTGATTTTGTTGTTTACCAAATTGGTTATTTGGATAACTTTATCGAAATGAAAACCCAAGCATACAAAACTATCCTAGAAGAGAAAAAATAAAGATCTGTTTACAAGATTATCTTTGGCTTTGCCAACATCTATAATTCTTCCCTAGCTTTCGATGTGTACATACTCTGTTACATCTTACGACAAAGCATCACATCGACAATCAAAAACTACTGAGAAATAAATTATCGCTCAGTAGTTTTCCCTTTTAAAAATGTTTCCAGTTATAAAAAACAAGCAGAGTTTTAGTACTTTTATCTTTTTAAAGAACATTAAAAAAATCACGTAAAATGAGCGACAATTGGACCGAAAGATGGGACGACAGATATAGTAACGAAGCGTTTGCCTATGGCGAAGAGCCAAACAACTATCTAAAACAAGAATTAGAAAAATTAAATATTGGAACCATACTTTTCCCTGCAGAAGGCGAAGGACGCAACGCTGTTTTTGCAGCAAAACTTGGTTGGGCAGTTTCGGCGTTTGACATAAGCATTGAAGGAAAAAACAAAGCAATGCAACTTGCAAAGGCCAATAATGTAACTATTGACTATCAAGTTGGCGAATTAGAAGCACTGAATTATAAACCCGAACAATTTGACGCAATTGCGCTAATTTTTGCACACTTCCCTGCCGATATTAAATCCCTTTACCACAAGGCTCTTGATAAATTCTTGTGCAAGAACGGAATCATTATTTTTGAAGCATTTAGCAAAAAACACCTTGACTATCTTTCAAAAAACGAAAAAGTAGGCGGACCAAAAGACATCGAATCTTTATTCTCAATTGAAGAACTAAAATCCGACTTTGAGAATTACGAAATTATAGAATTAATAGAACAGGAAATTGAATTAAACGAAGGACAGTTTCACAATGGAAAAGGTTCTGTTATACGATTTGTAGGTCGAAAAAAATAAAGCAATTTCAATCACAAAATGACAGCATTAGTTATCTTATTCTTTTATAATTATAACGCTTGCTTTATAACCCTTTCCAACATTCCATTGGTCTGACATAACTAGAATACCTTTATCATCATAAACTTCGAATTGTGCTGTATTGGGAGGAGCAGAACCTTCGTTCAAAGCTTCAATGTCAATCCTGTTCATTCCTTTTTGCAGTTTTATTTCAAATTCTTTGTAATCACTTTCCATAACAACCTCTGGAACTATTACTTTATGATTTAAAAATACCCTTACGTAATCACCGTCTAAAAATGCGGCGTCACGATAACGTATTTTAGATGTCAAAGATTTAGTTTTAATACTGCCTAAATATTGATTTTTTCTATAGTAAATACCTTCTGTATTGGCCTCCTTTTTATAATAATTAATGTCATTAAAAAGTGTTGTTGGATCAACCTCTAGGGTATCTTTTTTTTTCACGACCTCAGGAGGAGTCACTTTTGGTGAAACTTCTTTTGGAGGAATCGCTTTTTCTTTTTTGTTTTCTTTAGGTGGAATTGCTTTGTATTTAGCAGTGAATTCTTCTTGGGCATATCCACTTATGGACATTCCAATCACAACAACAAAGAACAATATACTTTTCATATTTTAAAATTATTTATTAGCGGTCCAATCGTTATGCTTTTAAAGAATTTTGAATATATCCAAAACCATTAAACAAATACAACCAGACTCTATTTACATAACAGTCATTTCATTAAATTTATTGCATTTTTTTCGTGAAAAGTGATTTTAAAATTAGCTCACGAAATTGAATTATTAATATAAAAACCGAATCACAACCCAACCCAACAATAGATAAAATTTACAATTTTTAGTGTCTACAATCAATATTTATCGATCAAAACACATGAATTTAAAAGACTATAGATAGATGAATTATAGCTAGTTTTAGAAAACAAATTAAAGTAAATTCGCATTACATTTCTTAAAAAAAACTAAGCTCAAAAGAAAACAGAATTAAAATGAGAAAAATAAAAATTACACTTTAAGTAGAAAACCTGGTAGGGGTATGAGAAATGATATTAGTAATGGATGGTTAGTCGGCTATTTAGAAACAAATAATTCGGTTTATCTTTTTACCACCAAAGTTGAAAAAGAAGAAACTAACATGGATAAATTTTCCATAATCAGATTAAATTCAACCAAAGAAGCCTTTAAAAAACTAAAATTGATTGAATAAAAACAACCGATACTCAAGATACACTCAAATAACAGCAGACAACTTTTTTAGAGTTTAAAATCACTATCATATCAAAATTAAAACATTATTTTTTTAAAAAAGTCAACTTCAAATTAACCAAACAAAAACCTTATGAGAAAAACTTCTATTTCTTTTATTTTGATTCTATTTGTTACTTCTTTGTATGCACAACAACCAACGCCAACTCCGGCTCCTACAGCAGCAGCTCCTGCAAAGGAAGAAGTTTCGGCAGCCAGCCTAACTTTTAAACCAGATTCACAAGTTGTAACCAATCATATTACGACAATAAAAGGCCAAAAAGTTCCTTTTAGGGCTACTACTGGAACGATGCCTGTATGGGATGAAGAAGGAAAAGCAATTGCTGGACTTTTTTACACATACTATGAACGTTCTGATATAAAAGACAATGCATCGAGACCTCTTGTTATTTCATTTAATGGAGGACCGGGGTCCGCTTCGGTTTGGATGCAAATTGGATATACTGGACCTCACCTTCTCAATATTGATGATGAAGGCTACCCTGTGCAACCGTATGGAATTAAAGAAAACCCCTATTCCATTTTGGATGTTGCCGACATTGTGTTTGTAAACCCTGTAAATACTGCTTATTCAAGACCTATCAATAAAGACATTCCTACTACTAAGTTTTTTGGTGTAAATGCCGATATTAAGTATCTGGCAGATTGGATTAATGGTTTTGTAAATCGTAACAATCGCTGGGCTTCACCAAAATACTTAATTGGAGAAAGCTATGGAACAACCCGTGTTGCTGGACTTGCTCTTCAATTACAAGAAGAGCAATGGATGTATCTAAATGGTGTTATTTTGGTATCGCCAACCGATTTAGGAATCAAAAGAGGCGTTGTGTCTGAAGCCGCCCTTAGATTACCTTATTTTGCGGCAACGGCTTGGTATCACAAAATGCTTTCCCCAGAATTGCAAAATAAAGATTTGACTGCAATGCTTCCTGAAGTAGAGGATTTTGCTATAAATGAACTCCTCCCTGCTTTGAGCAAAGGCAATACACTAGAAGAATCCAAAAGAAAAGAAATAGCAACTAAAATAGCTCATTATTCAGGATTATCAGAAAAAGTGGTTTTACAAAGCAATCTAGATGTTTCACTTAATTATTTTTGGAAGGAACTATTAAGGGATAAAGGTTTTACGATTGGAAGACTGGATTCCCGTTATATAGGCATTGATCGTAAAATAGCCGGGGAAAATCCCGATTATAATGCAGAGTTATCTTCGTGGTTGCACTCCTTTACCCCTTCAATCAATATGTATATCAGAAATAACTTGAATTACAAAACCGATTTCAAATATAATATGTTTGGTCCAGTACATCCGTGGGATGAAACAGGAAATAAGACTGCCGAAGATCTACGTCAGGCTATGGCACAAAATCCCTATTTAAAAGTTATGGTTCAATCAGGTTATTATGATGGTGCCTGTGATTATTTTAACGCTAAATATGATTTATGGCAAATGGACCCTAGTGGAAAGCTAAAAGACCGAATGTCATGGAAAGGTTATAGAAGTGGTCATATGATGTACTTAAGAAAAGAAGACTTACAGACTTCAAATGAAGACATTAGAGAATTCATAAAACAATCATTACCTAATACTGGAGCACCCGCAAAATATTAATTCCATCTTATTTCATAAAAGAAACTGTTCCAAATTGAGAACAGTTTTTTTTTGAATGCATTCTCACTGTGATTCTGCATTTGATGAGGCTGTCCTACAATTTTCCAAAACATCTACTTTTAGTTGTTATAAATCCTACTTTTCTCCGACAATCCAAAAAAAATCCTTTTGAGTTAGAAATCTCGGATTATTTATAAGAACTTTGCACGCTTTTTGCAAACACATGCAAACAGCTTTTAGAAATTATAAATTGATCATCACTGATGAAGAAGAAAGTAGAAATATTAGCGCCAGCAAAAGATTTAATTCATGGTATCGCTGCCATTAACAGTGGTGCTGATGCCGTTTATGTTGGAGCTCCCCAATTTGGTGCCCGTTCGAATGCCACCAACTCCATAGAAGATGTTGCTGCCTTGGTGCAATATGCCCATTTATACAATGTTCCTGTTTTTGTGGTTATGAATACCATTCTTTACGACAATGAATTAGAAACTTGTCGTCAGATGATTTGGAAATTGTATGATATTGGTGTTGATGCACTGATTATTCAGGATATGGCTATTATGGAAATGGACCTTCCTCCTATCATCTTACATGCCAGCACACAAGCAAATAACAGAGATGCCGACAAGATGAAGTTTTTGGCCGATGCAGGAATCAAACGTGTAGTATTGGCTCGCGAATTGAATTTACATCAAATCAAAGAAATCAGTAACGCAACCGATGTGGAACTGGAATTCTTTGTAACTGGTGCTCTATGCGTTTCTTTCAGTGGAAACTGTTATATGAGTGTTGCCAATGGAGAACGTAGCGCTAATCGTGGTTCTTGTGCTCAAAACTGCCGTTTGCCATACAATCTGATTGACGGTCATGGAGAAACGTTAATCAAAAGCACGCATTTACTTTCTATCAAAGATTTTGACGTTTCAAACGAAATTCCAAATTTGGTGGAAGCTGGTGTTTGTTCATTCAAAATCGAAGGTCGTTTGAAAGATATTGTCTATGTAAAAAACAACGTTTCTTACCTTAGACAAAAACTGGATGCTTTCTTGGAGGAAAATGATAAATATACCAAAGCCTCTTCTGGAAAATGTACTTTTACTTTTGATTCAGCTTTAAATCGTACTTTCAACCGTGGTTATACTGATTATTTTGTCAATGAACGTCACGCTACTATTGGTTCTTGGGAAAGCCCAAAATCAAAAGGGCAATACATCGGTAAACTAATCAGAACCGTTAGGAATGCCTATGAAATAGAAAACGGACACGTATTGAACAATGGTGATGGTTTGTGCTACATCAATGAAAATAACGAAGCCGACGGTATTTACGTAAATAAAGTCGAAAATGGACTTGCCTATCCTAACGTATTGAAAGAATTAAAAGAAGGCACTTTCATTTACCGAAACAATGATGCTGCTTTTATCAAAATTGTTGAACGAGAAGATAGTGCAGTTAGAAAAATAAGTACTTCATTGTTATTATTCGAAAACGAAACTGGATTTGAGTTACTTGCAACCGATGAAGATGGAAATATGAGTACAGTTTATTTGGTTCATCCAAAAGAACAAACCAAAAACAATCAATCCATAGAGGAAAACATCAAAGCGCAATTGGCCAAAACAGGATTTACGCCTTACACCGCCGATGAAATAACAGTTCAGTTTACCGATAATTGGTTTTTACCTATTTCAAAAATCAATGAAATGCGTAGAACCGTTTACGAGCAATTAACCGAAACTCGCTTGACAAATTACAAACGAGAAGAACGTAAAATCGAAAAAACTAGCCATCCTTATCCTGAAACCAAATTGGATTTCATGTATAATGTTTCCAATAAATTGGCCCGCAAGTTTTACGAACGTCATGGAGTGACCGAAATCGAGAAAGCATTTGAATTGCAATGGGATCCGGGAAAATCACGTGTAATGACCACCAAGTATTGCATAAAATACGAGTTGGCCAAATGTCCAAAATACCATAAAGACACCATGGAAGGCAAATTGAAAGAACCTTTGGTATTGAAACAGGGAGAATTAGAATACAAACTAAAATTCAACTGTAAACCTTGCGAAATGGAGATTTGGGAAAAAGACGCCGAATTTGAAATTGAAGAGGATTAGAACATAAATTCTTCTTTTTATATACAATCAAAAACTACAAAGTAAAGTTTCCTTTATTTTGTAGTTTTTTTTTATGACCTCATTTTGAATTTCGTTTTAAAAAGCAAACTCTAATTCAGAACCGTATTACTAAAAATCCTAAATTTGTAAAAACCAATAATTCAAATCATGAAAAATCTGTTAACTCCCCTATTCATTATAGCATTTATATTGATTTCCTGCAAAAACGAAGCCGAAAACCAAACGCATAAAGTTGTTGTTCCTTTTTATCAAGTTGCCAATACACAAGCAAATCAAACTGTCGCTACACCTCAACCTAATGTACTTTATCAGCAAAATGGTGTAAATCAAAATACTGCAACTCAGACACAAACTCAGACACAAACTGTGGCTGCTCCAGTAAAAGTTGCCAAGGGAATGAATCCTTCTCATGGTCAACCAGGTCATCGTTGCGACATTCCTGTAGGCGCTCCTTTAAACTCCCCTATAGCTGCTAATTCCACAACGTCACAAGTTGTCTCAAATTCGAGCCAATCTGTAATCACAACTGCAAAGGGTATGAATCCTCCTCACGGCCAGCCAAGACACCGCTGTGACATTGCAGTGGGGGCGCCATTAAATTCTCCGGTAGCTGCCGATAAACCAGCAACTCCACAAGCAGTTCCAAATTATATTGTTTCTCCTCCTTCAACAAATGAAGCTCCAACTTCAACTCCGGCAGAAACAACACCGCCAAAAACTATACCTGAGCAATAAAATTTCATTTGGGCGTGCCCCTTCGTAAAAACTGCGGGTCGTGCTGTACGTTCCCGCTTTTTTTTAATCCAAAAAAAGGGATCAAAAAAAGAGCTCCACTACCATCACTCACGCAAAACAAGGGCATTCAGATATTATTGATCCCTTTTCATAATAAAAGATCATTCGCAAAAACTCCAATCACAATTAAATTTAAATAACTAAAAACCAAACCAGTAAATACTTTTTTCTTAACTTTATAAAACAAAAAATCAGATTCTACTTATACAAAAACAATATAAGTTACTCTGATTTCTTGTTTTTTTAAAACTTTTTATTAATTTTTTAAATAGTATAAAATGAAAAAAGTATTATTCTTGACAGGTGATTTCACCGAAGATTATGAAACTATGGTTCCCTTCCAGATGTTGGAAATGGTAGGCTATACCGTCCACGCCGTTTGTCCCGACAAAAAAAAGGGAGAAACAATAAAAACAGCAATTCATGATTTTGAAGGAGACCAAACCTATACCGAAAAACCGGGTCACAACTTCACATTGAACTACAGTTTTGACGACGTGAAAGTGAACGATTATCACGGATTGGTCATTGCAGGAGGTAGAGCCCCAGAATATTTGAGATTGAATGAAAAAGTTATCGAAATAACCCAGCATTTTTTCTCCGCCTATAAGCCTGTTGCCGCCATTTGTCATGGTATCCAGATTTTGACAGCTGCCGATGTTGTTAGAGGCCGAAAACTAACCGCATATCCCGCAGTAGGTCCAGAAGTGACATTGGCAGGTGGAATCTTTCAATCCATTCCTGTAGATGGAGCCTATGTAGATGGAAATCTGGTCACCTCTCCCGCTTGGCCTGCGCATCCTAGTTTCATTCGAGAATTCCTGAAAATTATGGGTGCCAAAATTGTAATTTAAAATTCAAAACAATAATTAATTTTAAGGTAAAAAAGATAAAAGATTCAATCCGAATAAAAACATACAAAAACTACAACCAAAGGCTATTTTGTTGTAGTTTTTTTATCTTTGAAAAGTTAAAAAACAAAAACAAAATTACCCTTCATGATTACAATTGCAACACTAGAAGACGTTTTAGCTTTAGAAAAATTAATTAACTCTGCCTACCGTGGTGAAACTTCTAAAAAAGGATGGGCCTCCGAAGCTAATCTTTTAGAAGGTAAAAGAATTACTTTAGATGAATTAGAGGAAATTATTAAAAATAAACACAATACTATATTAAAATACACAGAAAACAACCAAATCATTGGATCCGTTTTGCTAACCAATAAAGGAAATAAACTCTATCTGGGAATGCTATCTATTTCACCTGAATTACAAAATAGAGGCCTTGGAAAAAAACTATTACAAGAAGCCGAAGTTCATGCCTTATCCTTAGGTTTACCAAAAATTGTAATGACCGTTATTACCATTAGAGAGAAATTAATTGAATGGTATAACCGCCATGGATACGTCGATACTGGAATAAGAGAACCTTTCCTACTCAATGATTATGATACCATTATTACAGACCAACATCTGGAATTTATAGTCTTAGAAAAAATACTTTAGCCCTTTTTTATCCATTGGTTATTATTTTATAAATTAGTAAAAAAAATATAAAATATGAAAACATTAGACCAATGGTTTGAAGAATATGCAGTAAGTCATCAAAATCCAAAAAACAAGGCAATACACTACGTTTGTGTTCCAGCTATTTTCTTTTCAATTGTGGGTTTATTGATGAGTATTCCAAGCACTTTTTTGAATAATTTACTTCACCTCAACCAACCGATAATTGAAAATTGGGCTGTAGTTGTTTTGATTTTTGTATTGTTTTTCTACCTACGATTGTCTGTTGTCATGGCTATCAAAATAGCTATTTTTTCATTCCTCTGTTTAATTCTTAATTTTTACATTGGACAGTTCGTTCCTCTTTGGGCTTTTTCCATCGGTGTTTTTGTTGTGGCTTGGATTGGGCAGTTTTATGGTCATAACATTGAAGGTAAAAAACCGTCATTCTTAAAAGATATTCAATTTTTGATGATTGGACCTGCCTGGGTTGTTCATAATTTATTTTCTAAAAAATAACAGATCAACATAAATACCTGATCCACTGCGCTTCAACAATAAAAAAGTATTACTTTTACTCATAGTCATTTAAAATATGTAATAAATTAAATACTTTTTTAAGATGATCTTATTTTGAACTTTTGTCATTATTGAACAACATTAATTTAAAATTAAAATCAATGAAGTCGTCAAACATTCAAACTCCCGGTGTTTATATTCAAGAATTAAATGCTTTGCCAAATTCAGTTGTAGGAGTTGCTACGGCTGTACCAGCATTTATAGGGTACACACCACAGGCCTCTTATCAGGGGAAATCGTTCACGAATGTGCCGGTAAAAATCAGTTCGCTTGCTGATTTCAATAATTATTTTTGTTTACCAAGTCCTCCGCCACCAGCGAATCAGAGTAAACAATATAGTCCTCAATACTATTTGGTACAACAAAAAAGCCAACCTACTAAAGGGGATTATATCATGAATGGAGGGGATTACTACTCGATAGTTCCAGATCCTACTACGATTTATTATTTGTACAATAGTGTCAAACTTTTTTATGAAAACGGAGGTGGAGATGCCTACATTGTATCTGTAGGACCTTACGGATTAGCTTCTCAAGAACCTATGGCTCCGGGCACACCTATTATAAACCCAAATGTACAGTTAAACGAGTTACAAACTGGTCTTGCTACATTATTAACCACGCAAGAGCCTACCATGTATATCTGTCCTGAGGCAACTTTACTAAGTCTTGAGAACAACGGTACACTTATGCAAAATATGCTAAATCAGGCTAGTGAAATGCAAACAACTGTATGTCTGTTTGATATCATCGGAGGAGATGCCCCTGATCCTATCTTATACACACAAGATATTGCAAATTTCAGAATGAATACGGGTACAAACGGCCTAAGCTACGGAATCGCTTATTATCCTTTTATAGGAACTTCTGAAATGCAAAGTATAGATATTGATTACACCAATTTGTTTGGAGGTGACTTAAAACAATTAGAACCTATAATCAATCCCGCAAGTGCGCCTAATCCTAATATCACTGCAATTCTTGCCAATATTCAAAATCCTGATAGCGGTTTGACTATTGCCCAAAATAATAGTGCACTTGTAAATGCAAGCCCTATTTATTCCTTAATTATAAATCATGTATTGGCAGATGCTAATATTCTTCCTCCAAGTGGGGCAATGGCTGGGGTTATTACCTCAACCGATAACCTAACTGGTCCTTGGCAGGCACCTGCAAATACCTCTATAACCGGAGCAACATCGCTAACAATTTCACTTTCAGATAACCAGCAAGGCCCATTAAATATTGATGCTATTTCCGGTAAATCCATAAATGTTATTCGATTGTTTAACGGACTTGGTATTTTAGTTTGGGGAGCAAGAACGCTGGATGGAAATAGCCAGGACTGGAAATATATCCCCATAAGGAGAACAATGATTTTTCTTGAACAGTCTTGTAAATTGGCTGCTCAGTCTTATGTTTTTCAACCCAATGATAAAAACACTTGGGAAGCAGTAAAATCTATGATTGAAAATTTTTTAATATCAATTTGGCAACAAGGCGGACTACAAGGTGCCAGCGCATCCGATGCTTTTTCGGTTGATTGTGGTTTGGGCTCAACAATGACTGGTGATGATCTTCTTAACGGATTTATGAATGTTACCGTAAAAGTAGCCGTTGTTCATCCAGCCGAATTCATTGTGTTTACATTCCAACAACAAATGACAGCATCAAGTTAAACAGTTAAAATTCAATTAAAAATAAAAAAATATGGCAACAGATGACGGTAGTAGTGAAGGTACAACATGGCCTATGCCTAAATTTAGATTTGAAGTAGACTTCGGTACAGAACTTACAAAAGTATCTTTTCAGGAAGTGTCCGGAATGGATGTGGAAAATCAAATTATAGAATATCGCAAAAGCAATAGTCCTCTGTTTTCTGTAGAAAAAATGCCTGGCACTACCAAATACGGGAATGTCACAATGAAGCGGGGCATCTTTGTAAATGACAATACTTTTTGGGATTGGCATCAGCAAATAGTAATGAATACAATTAAAAGAAGAACAGTCATAATAAAATTGTTAGACGAAAGTGGAAATGTAACAATGCAATGGACATTAAACAACGCCTGGCCAACAAAAATAACCAGTACCGATCTAAAATCAGATGGAAATGAAATAGCCGTTGATACCATAGAAATTGCACATGAACAATTAATTATTTCAAATGGTTAATGACTTATAAGGATTATCCAGCACGATTCAATCAAACTTGCATATACCTACTTTTAATATTTATCCAATTACAAATACTTCTAACTATTTTACCTAAAATAATGAGTACATCAAACGAAATATCAAGTGGTGGAACTGCCACCTTCTCAATTAAAATTAACGGATATACTATACCAGATGAATTAAGTATATTTTCAGTTCATGTTGAAAAAAAAGTAAACCGAATCCCTAATGCAAAAATTGTTATCTTAGATGGAGAGCCTGATACCGGAACGTTTGAAGCAAGTTCGTGTTCGACCTTTGTACCTGGCGCAGAAATTACCATTGAAGCAGGATATGACAACAAAAACGAGGTTGTTTTCTCAGGTATAATTATGAGTCAAACCATTCGGATTGATAGTTTGGTAGGATCAGCTTTAGAAATTGAATGCCGTGACAAAGCCATCAAAATGATTATAGGCCGAAAAAGCCTTACCTATTCCAAACAAAAAGACAGTGATATTATATCAACCCTAATTGAAACTTACGGATTAAGCTCAGATGTTACCTCTACAAATACAACATGGCCGGAACAAGTACAATATTACGTTACAGATTGGGATTATATACTGTCTCTTGCCGAAGCAAACGGATTAATTATAACCACTATAAACGGAAAAATTTCTGTAAATCCTCCTGATAAAAGTACAACATCAGTACTTACAGTAACTTATGGAGATAATCTTCTTGAATTTAATGCGAAATTAAATTCCACTACTCAACTTGGAAACGTAACTTCCAATTCCTGGGATTATAAAAACCAAGCAATTACAAGTAGTCAAGCCTCGCCAAATAAAGTAGGATCTGGCAATCTATCTACAAAAAAATTATCTGATGTGATAGGCCTTTCTTCTTTTCAATTACAAACATCGGCACCTTTAGAATCTCCCGATTTAAATAATTGGTCTAAGTCTCAAATTACTAAAAGTGAATATTCCAAAATAATGGGAGAAGCCAAATTTCAAGGTACAAATTTGATTGATCCAGGAAAATATATGACTTTTCAAGGTCTTGGAGATCGATTTAATGGTGATTACCTCATCTCTGGCGTAATTCATGAACTATCACAAGGCAATTGGATATCCGAGGTAAGTCTTGGACTATCGCCGATATGGTCTACAGAAGGATCCGATATGATGGCTCCACCAGCTTCTGGCCTATTACCAGGAGCTAGAGGACTTCTGAACGGAACAGTCAAACAAATATTTGATGATCCCGATTCTCAATATAGAATCCTAGTAGATGTTCCGGTATTTGACACCAATGGATCAGGTATTTGGGCTAGACTATCAAATTTTTATTCAACTAGTGGCGCAGGAGCCTTTTTTTTACCCGAAGTTGGTGATGAAGTGATACTTGGCTTTTTAAACGAAGATCCTCGTTTTCCAGTAATATTAGGCAGTATGTATAGCAGCTCCAAAATTAAACCTTTTGCAGGAATAGAACCCAACGAAAGAAATTCAATAAAAGCGATTGTTTCCAAATCTGGGATCTCAGTAGCATTTGATGATGAAAATAAGATTTGGACAGTTGCCACTCCTAATAAAAACACTATAATTATAAGTGACAAAGACAAGCAAATCACCATTAAGGATGAAAACCAAAATAGTATCATAATGTCCAGTAGCGGTATCGATATGTCTAGTGCAAAAAGTATAAACATTTCGGCTCAGGAGAGAGTTACAATAAATGGTTCTCAAGGAATTACTATCGAATCCAATGGCGGCGATGTTGAAACTAAAGGATTGAATATAAAAGAATCCGCAGCTATGCAATATTCTGCCCAAGGCGGACAAATGGCACAAGTATCTGGAGGAATGGAATTAACGCTGAAAGGCGCAATGGTAATGATAAACTAGACGATATGCCAGCAGCAGCAAGACTTACAGATTTTCACGAATGCCCTATGATAACCCCAGGAATACCACCTATTCCACATGTTGGCGGGCCAATAATTGGTCCAGGGGAACCAACCGTTCTAATTGGAGGATTACCGGCTGCCAGAGTTGGTGATATGCTAGTTTGTGTTGGACCACCAGATTCGATTGTAAAAGGTTCTTCAACAGTAATGATTGGCGGAATGCCAGCAGCGAGGATGGGGGATCAAACTGCCCACGGGGGATCAATTGTAGTAGGAGCATTTAATGTTATGATTGGTGGATAGACATTGACATACGATTCCTAATTGATTTTAATCGAATTATAACATCTTACCTATTAACAAAGCTTAGTAATTAGTGTCTATCGTAAAATCACACTTGAAATATAACGCATTAAAAACCAAATAGTTAATTCATTTTTTATTAACTTTATGTTCAGAAAAAAAAAGTAAAAAAATGGAAAATAAAAAAATAATCACCGTATTTGGTGCAACAGGTTCACAAGGAGGAGGACTTGCCAGAGCTATTTTGGCTGACAAAAACAGTGAGTTTGCAGTAAGAGTGGTAACTAGAGATGCTAATTCCGAAAAGTCCAAAGTATTCTCAAAATTGGGTGCAGAAGTAGTTGAGGCCAACATTGATGACATACAAAGCATTAAGAATGCTATAGCAGGAGCTTATGGAGCTTATTTCGTTACTTTTTTCTGGGAACATTTCTCTGTTGAAAAAGAACAACAAGAAGTAAATAACTTTATTGAAGCCGCCAGAGAATCACATTTGCAGCATATCATTTGGTCAACTTTAGAAGATACCAGAAACTGGATGAGACTAGATGATGACAGAATGCCAACACTACACGGCAAATACAAAGTACCACACTTTGACGGAAAAGGAGAAGCGGATCACTTCTTTACCGAAGCTGGTTTACCAACTACTTTCTTGAGAACTTCTTTTTATTGGGACAATTTAATTCATTTTGGAATGGGACCTCAAAAAGGAGAAGACGGCAATTACTATATTGCTTTCCCTATGGATGACAAAAAATTGCCAGCTATAGCAGCAGAAGATATTGGTAAATGTGCTTATGGAATTTTCAAAAAAGGAAAAGAGTTAATTGGAAAAACTGTTGGTATTGCAGGAGAAAAATTAAATGGAAATGAAATGGCTGAAAAACTATCAAAAGCCCTGGATAAAAAAGTGCTATTTAATCCCGTAACACCAGAAGCGTATCGCAATTTTGGTTTTCCTGGTGCCGATGATTTGGGCAATATGTTTCAGTTTAAAAGGGATTTCAATGAAGACTTCAATAGTGCTCGAAATGAAACTTTTGCAAAGGAATTAAATCCTGAGCTACAAAATTTTGACATGTGGCTTTCTTCCAATGCTTCAAAAATACCGATAGAATAGATTGTAATGTATTAGGAGATGAAAACATAAGCTTTTTGTCTCCTAAAATTTAAGAGCATCATTAATATGATTTGTATTATTCACAAAGTACATTTTCATCATTCCTCTGTTTTTGACTTGTACTTCTCCCCTGTACTCACAATCAAAAGAGTCTTTTACAATATCAAATGTATTTTCAGAAATATTGATTTTTCCTGGGCATGAATTCGATTCCATCCTTGATGCAATGTTTACGGTATCGCCCCATATGTCATAAGCAAATTTCTTTGTCCCAACAACTCCAGCAACTACCGGTCCTGTGTTAATCCCAATACGGATGTTAAAACGAGTATGATTGAGAGGATTTTCCCGATTGGAATGCTGTACAAATTCTAAAATTTCTTGGGCAACCAAAATCATTTTATAAGCATGATCTGCCGTTGGAAAAGGTAGTCCACCTGCACACATATAAGAATCTCCTAATGTTTTTATTTTTTCCAAATCATACTTTTCGATGATTGCATCAAATTTTGAAAAATAGTAATCGACACTCTCAACTAGTTTTTCAGGCGATAAGTTTTCTGCATATTGCGTAAATCCCTCAAAATCGGTAAATAATACAGTAACCGATTCAAATCTTTTGGCCACTACTTTACCACTCTCTTTTAACTCCAATGCTGTCTCTTCAGGAAGGATATTCAACAATAAAGTATCTGATCTTTTTCTTTCAGCTTCAATGATAGTATTCGTTTTCTTGATAAAACGATATCTTCTGAATAAACCAACTGCAAGAAAGAAAACAAGAACCAATGAAATTATGGAAGAAATAGCTATTAGTTTTTGATTCCTTTTTTGTTGCATCATCAAATCGACTTCTGCCTGTTTCTTAGAAACCTCAAAATTAGTTCTTAAATCGGCCATTTTTTGGACTGATGCAACATTATTTACGCTGTCTCTGTATATAATGTGCTTTTTATAATACTGAAAAGATTCTGGTAGGTTTCCTTTTTTTTCATACAAAACTGAAAGACTAAGATTTGACTTGCTTATTTGATCTTTTAGTCCTCTTTTTTGAGCTAGCTCCAAGCTTCTTTTTGCATAGGCAACTGCAGTTACCCAATCATTTCTTTTTAAATAAATGTCGGACATATAAATAAGATAATCTGAAATACCATAATAATCTCCCAATGTTTCGAGTATTTTTATGGCTTCACTGATGTTTTTCATTGCCAGATCATCCTTTCCCTGCTTAGCATAGACCATTCCAATATCTCCCAAAGTATAAGCCTTTCCTATTGGATAATTAACTTTGTTAAACAACAAACCCGATTCATTAAAATAATGTAATGCCTGCTTGTATTTGTAATTCTTAGAGTATTCATCACCAGCATTTAATAATGCTGAAGCAAGCAAAATAGTGTCAGATGTTTTTCTTAAAATCCGAATCGCATTATTATAATATAACTCAGCATTATTAGCATTCCCCATCACCGAATATACATCGGCAATAGCAGAATAGGAAGTTCCTTCTCCGGAGGTATATCCCGCTTTGATGGCAGCCTGAACACTCTTGAAATAAGCATCTAAAGCTTGATTCAAATTTCCGCCAAGTCTCTTTTTATTTCCTTTTTGGTAATATCCTCTATACAGGTATAAATAATTTTTTTCTGCCTTGGACAGCGCAATAAGTTCTTCAGAAAATTTTAATGATAATTCAAGATTAGCGGTCTCGTTAAAAGCCAAATTTCGCAATAATTCCAGTTTTTCGGTATTATTTAAAATTTTATCTCCCTTATAAATTTTGATTAGACTATCGGCTACTTTTTGATTCTGACCATAAATACTTAGGCCTTGAAAATATATAGAACATACTAAAAAAATGGCTTTGGTAAAATTGCCGAATGATTTAAATACCATCATGGATTGGCTTCTAATTTTGGATCGATACGAAAACATTTTGGGGATAAACCATTCTCGTAAATACTGAAGTTAACGGTGTAAATATCCTGTTTACTGATCAGTCTTTCATCATTTTTGACAATGGCAGTTACAATACCGTCACTTCCTCCAGTTCCACTAATGGTTTTAGTATGAAAAAAATCCAAATCATCTGGATCATTGGGATTGGGTAAATAAACGATACTGTCTATTGAAACAGTATAACCTTCGTCTTTCGTGTCACCTACCCATATGACCCGCTTATTAAGATGTACATTCGATATAAAATCCTCCACTTTTCCGTTTGGACTTTTTCCGTTATGGTTGTCTCTCAATGCACATTCTTTGTCAACACTTTTTTGTGGTGGTTCATTCAAAGAATAGAGTTTTTTTGCTTCGGCATTTAATTCTATTATTACAATTTTGTCCATAATATTTGATTTATTTAAATTAATACACGTGTTTTTAATAAACCTATAATTTTAATATAATGGGCAGATTTTAGGGAAGAGAAATTGATAAAACCTTGTTTATAATTTTAAAATTAGCCTTATGCTTTTTTATCTAAAAAAAATAAGCATTTTGGCTTTATTGAAAACAATTAAATTAGGGGTTTGCCTGCAATTTTGGATCAATACTAAATGACTTGGAAGCATTTCCACTGTCAAATACACTAAAATTAATTGTGTAAGTATCAATTTGCAGGTTCGGTGTGCTTTTTTTGACCTTACCTGATACATTTCCTGACCTTCCTCCACTTCCGTTAAGTGTCGTAGAATCAAAAATACTTCCAGACTTGGAAACAATACTGTCTATAGCCACTGTATATCCATTATCAATTGATGCTCCAATCCACTTTACATCATTGTCTTTATATACATTTGATAAAAAATCTTCTAAAGTTCCATTTGAAGAACTTCCAGAATTATCGTCAGCTATAGAACACTGGCTATCTATTTGTGATTGTGATGGACTACTCATTCCATAAAGACCGCTAGCCTGAACACTCAATGTGATATTTACTTTTTTACCCATAATAATTTTATTTAAGTTTTAATAAATAATAATTTTTATAGGTCAATATCTTTCTTAGAAAAAGAAAAGTAACAGCTAGATTTTGAGGTATTTAAAATTTAAAACATATCAAATTTAGTGATTTTATTATTTGAATCCCCATAAAATCTCAGGGATATTCTATTAAAATGACTAAAGCATAATTTTATTGGATAAACACACTACAAAAGAAGTATTTTTCTTAAATTTACAACAATAACTAACTGTTTTTTAATACTGTACGTGTATTTTCATACTAACTTCACGCTTAAAACCAAAGAAAATATGAAATTCAACCAAGAACCTATAGACTGGAAAGAAATATTCGAACTGAAAAACATCATTCTTAATTTGGTTGGAGTTGCTTTCATCACATTAGCTTTAAAAGGTTTTATGATTCCCAATAAATTTTTGGACGGAGGTGTTATAGGAGCTTCTATATTAATTCATGAAATCTCACACGTACCATTTGGTATTTTAGTACTGGTATTGAATATCCCTTTTTTATTTATTGGAAAAAACGTTTTGGGTAAAACTTTTGCCATTCAAAGTTTAATCACCTTTATATTAATAGCCGCCAGTATGACATTTATTGATATTCAGCCCGTAACATCCGATCGATTGTTAATTGCTCTATTTGGAGGATGTTTGATAGGAATGGGCATGGGATTTGTCATTCGGAGTGGTGCTGCCGCAGATGGCATCGAAATACTCGCGTTATTTACTACTCGAAAAATTGGTCTTAACGTATCGGAAGTTATTTTTGGCATCAACTCAACATTATTTCTTTGTGCGGMGTGGTCTTTTGGTATAAGTACTGCTTTATACTCTATAGTTACTTATTTTTCGGCTATAAAATGCCTCGATTATGTTGCCCATGGAATAGAACAGTACACTTCTTTACATATCATTTCATCCCAAAGTGAGGCAATAAAATCATTAATTGTACAACAATTTGGTAAAGGAATTACAGTTATTAAAGGAGAAAGAGGTTATTTACCCCATGCATTCCATGAAAAAACAGATTGCGATATTATAATAACAGTTGTAACCCGATTAGAATTACTGAGGATAAAAGAAGAAGTTAGCCAATTGGATCCACATGCTTTTATGTATATTCAATACATCAAAGAAGCAAGAGGTGGTATATTAAGAAACAAAGCCAAGCATTAGTTTATGAAATCGCCATGATTCCAAAACATAAACTGGAATGAAGAATGGCGATACCATATTCCAATAAAAAACAAATATTATCTTCATATGAAAAACTGGGATTTATTGTGCCATACCGTTATTAATTCATTAAAAGAGAATTTAGCCCCCTTTTTAACCTATCATGATTGGAAACATACCGAACATGTTATAAGGATGGCTGAATATATTGCTCACAAAGAAAACATGCCTGAAGACGATGTTGTATTAATAAAAACAGCTGCTTTATTTCATGACGCTGGGTTCATCAGTACCATTGCTGATGGGCACGAAGAAGCAAGCATCCAACTAGCCGAAGATAAATTACCTCAGTTTGGATACACCAAAAACGAAATCAAAATTATTACAGGAATGATTCAGGCAACCTCTATTCCCCAAGAGCCTAAAACAAAATTAGAATCCATACTAGCCGATGCCGACTTAGAATATCTTGGCACCGATAGTTTTGAACGTATTGGAACCAATCTATATTTTGAAATAAAACATACAAACCCAAATCTAAGTATAGCCGAATGGAACGATATACAAATTAAGTTCCTCCAAACTCATCAATACCACACTCCATATTGCATTCAATACAGAAACCCAATTAAGCAAAAAAATCTTGAATTACTTATCGAGCAAAAAAATGAGAAGTAGTTTTGTGAAAATTAATCAAGCTCTATTTCAACAATTTTTTTGGTGTAACTAATGGTTTTTATTAGAATCCATTATATTTACTTCCTTATAAAGAAATGTATTTCAGATTTCTCATTTGAAGTTATTTTCAAAACTTAAAAAAATACTGAATTAAAAATTACTATGGAAGAACTAAAAAAACTACTGATTGAGTTAGAAAGCAAAATTTCCAATCAAGAATTGCTGAATCCAATAGTTTCAAAATCTTCGGTAGGCTGGCATATTGAACATATTTTACTAACAATGAATTTGGTCATCGAATCCATTCACAAATCAAATCCAGACAATTACAAGAGAACTTTCAACTTAAATCGTTTACTGGTATTCACACTTAATAAAATTCCAAGAGGAAAAGTCAAAGCGCCTAGAATGGTTAGACCCCAAGAGGATTTCACAACCGATTCATTAAAAAATCATCTTGAAAAAGTAAAAAGTAATTTGAGAAAATTAGACACTCTTTCCGCAAACAATTATTTTGAACATCCTTTCATGGGACAATTGAATTTGAAACCAACAATTCGTTTTATAAAGATTCATACTAATCACCATATTAATATTATAAAAGAGATTATCGAAAGTAAAAGTTAAAATAATAAAACTCTAAAAAACAAATAATTTTTTCATTTCAAATAGTTGTTATTTTCTGCATGATTTTACTTAAATTATTACTCTAKAAAAAAAAACACATCTAATTTGTTTTCAATTAAATATAAATAAAAAATATTTTAATTTATTTCAAAAAATACAATCAACGTCTTAATAATAGTTAAGCAAAATAATTATCCCTAAATTGAAAGATTCTAAACATTAAAATAGTTCAATTTTACTAAGCTTTTAAATTCAACTGAAAATATAAAAAAAGGATTACTACAATTAATCGTAAGAACAATTCTTTTACAAATGCTTGGTCTTTTTTGTGTAATATTTTGTTTATTACTTCACAAAACAAATGTTAACAAAAAAAACTTCAATTAGCTAAAAACTAACCATTTACAATTTTATGTAATTTATTTTCAGTATTTTTGTTAAAATATTTGTTAAACAATTCACCTCTACCTCAAACGAGATGAATTAAATAGATTGATTTTCAAGGACTCCCCTTCCTCTTTTTTAATACAAATTGATAAACCATAAACACTTTTATCGATTTGCGTTATGCTTTTATAAATCATAATTCAATCAAACAACATTTTTAATTTATATAAATGGAAAATAAATCTCTTTTAAAATCAGCAGTTTTAATGGCTATCATAACACTTTGTGTATTGCTATGCTGGGAAATATATCTTCGAAACCTTGGTGTAAACAATTCCTATGATGACGGCCCTCCATTATGGTCTTATAATAGAGAGAAAGTCTATCAATCACCAAGTTCAACAGTTGTTTTTATAGGCTCTTCCAGAAATAAATATGATTTAGACATTGCAACATGGAAAAGTCAAACGGGCTTTGATGCTGTTCAATTAGCAATTGAAGGTAGTTGCCCAAGACCGATATTAGAAGATTTAGCCAATGATCCTAATTTTAAAGGAAAACTTATCATAGATGTAACCGAAGGATTATTTTTTTCAAATGCTCCGCCAAATAATGAAAAACCTATAGAAAACATTAAATACTACCATGATAAAACTCCTGCTCAACAGGCTAGTTTTGCATTAAACGAACCTTTAGAATCTTTTTTTGTATTTCTCGACAAAGATAATTTTTCGCTTAATGCAAAAATGGATGAAATGGAAATTCCAAGTCGGCCTGGAGTATTTATGATGCCAATATTTCCTTGGGAATTTAATCGTAATACATTTGATAGGCAATCAGCAATGACTAAAGATTTTGTAAATGATCCTAAACTATGCAATCAAGTAAAAGGAGTTTGGCATTTTTTCAGTGAAATGAATAAACACGCACCTCGAATGCCAGAAAAAGGATTAAATGACATTTTTACATCTGTAAAAGTTGCTATCGATAAAATAAAATCAAGAGGAGGAGAAGTATTATTTGTTAGAACCCCATCAAGCGGTCCCTACTACGAAGGTGAAAATATGGCGTTCCCAAGAGAGAAATATTGGAACAAACTACTCCAAATAACCAATTGTACTGGAATTCATTTTAAAGACTATCCAGCAATTGCTAACTTTAATTGTCCTGAATTTTCTCATTTAAGTCCTGCAGATGCGAAAACATTCACTAAACATTTCATTGAAATTCTTAAAAATGAAAAAGGTTGGAAATTTCCACTTTCGAAAAATTCAAATTAATACTTTATAATTATGATATTCAACTCCTATACATTTGTAGCCTTTTTTATAATTATACTTATTCTACACCATCTTCCCATTTCATGGAAATTCAAAAAAATAAACTTGCTTATTGCTAGTTATATCTTTTATGCTGCTTGGAATCCCCCATTTATATTATTGCTATGGCTTTCTACAGTGATTGATTTTTTTGTGGGTAAAGCCCTTTTCACTCAAAGCAATCCACACAAGAAGAAATTTCTTTTGGTGATAAGTTTAATAGGCAATTTAGGAATGCTTTGCTTTTTTAAGTATGGTACATTTTTACTTGAAAATTTTGTTTCTCTTGCCAATCTTTTGGGCTTGGAATATCATCCTGCTACACCAAGCATAATACTTCCAGCTGGTATCTCATTCTATACCTTCACCACTTTATGCTACACTATTGATATGTATCATAAAAGAAGTGAACCCGTAAAATCAATGTTAGATTTTTCTTTGTTTGTTACATTCTTTCCGCACTTAGTAGCCGGACCTATTGTACGCCCGCCACAACTGGTTCCACAATTTGAAACCGAAAGAATTGCTTCCAAAAAACAAATGTTTGATGGTTTATTATTACTCTCTTTAGGTTTATTTATGAAAGTAGTTTTAGCAGATGGAATGCTATCTTCCACAGCCGATGCTGTATTTAATTCCAATGATGCTTTACCAGCATTGGATGCCTGGATTGGTGTTTTAGCTTTTTCAGGTCAAATATTCTTGGACTTTGCTGGATATTCTACCTGTGCCATTGGAGTAGCCTTGTGTTTAGGTTTTGTATTGCCACAAAATTTCAATTACCCATATGCTGCGATTGGCTTTTCAGATTTTTGGAGACGTTGGCACATTACATTATCCAGCTGGCTCAAAGATTATTTATATATTCCTCTTGGAGGAAATCGCCATGGTAAACTCAGAACGTATTATGCGCTAATGCTCACTATGTTATTAGGAGGGCTTTGGCATGGTGCAAACTGGACATTTGTTGCTTGGGGTGGTTTGCATGGTCTATATTTATGGATTGAAAAATACCTTAGAGATCGCAAAAAAGACAATAATAACGAATCAAACAATGCACCAAAAGACACTGGATTGATTGGCTTTTTTTATGCTCTACTTACTTTTATGTTAGTGAACATTACGTGGGTATTTTTCCGTTCACATACCTTTTCTAAAGCATGGCAAATGTTAATTTCTATGACCGGAACCGAAACAGATGGAAAAGCTTTATTAACCACATTGGCAATTATTAAAGTCTCAATCATAATCCCCGCAATTGTAGTCACACATTGGTTCATGAGAAACACTAAAGTACTCGATGTCGCACATAACCTAAGCTGGTGGAAGCTTGGACTAGCATGGTCCACAATTATGTTATTATTGATATGGTCCCAAGAAAGTGGAAGCTCTTTTATTTATTTTCAGTTTTAATGTAAACCAGCTTTCCCTTCTATTTAAAAATATTTTTTGATTTTATAAAAAAGTAAGTAAAGTTAAACCAATTAAATAAAAAAAAAGATGAAAACAATTTTGACAATGTTTGTGGCAATGCTAGCCTTAAGTTTCACTTCCTGCAAAAAAGAAAGTGATAAAGAAGTAACTCCAGCCGAAAGCTCCCCAGAAAAAGTAGCAGTAAAAGAAGAACCTATTTTTCAACCTTTTAAAGTTATGGTTATAACCCATACCGTAAAAGATTTTGATACTTGGAAAAAAGCATTTGACGAACACGAAAGTGTTAGAACCGCAAGTGGATTAACATTAAGAGCCTTGGGGAGAGATATGGATAACCCAAATAAAGTCTATGTTTTCTTGAATATTGAGGATCTACAAAAAGCCAAAGATTTTGCCGCCAATCCTGAATTAAAAGATAGAATGAAAAAAGGAGGTGTAACCAGTGCTCCTGAATTCATATATGCCGATGTAATACGGTTTGAAGAATCACCTGCTACATTAAAAGGAAGAGTGCGAATTGGACATAAAGTAAAGGATTTTGATGCCTGGTTAAAAGTATATGATGCCGAAGGCAAAGAAACCAGAATGCTCAATGGATTAGTTGACAGAGCTATTTCCAGAAGTATAGATGATCCCAATATGGTTTATGTAACTTTTGCCATAAGTGATTTAGAGAAAGCAAAAGCGAGAATAAAAGACCCCGCTTTGAAAAAAATCATGACGGATGCTGGTGTAATAGGTAAACCTGATGTTGTTTTCTATAATGCGGTAGAATAAAAAACACCTATTCAAGAAAGCCAAACAAGCTTATTTTATACCAAATAAGTTTGTTTGGCTTTTTTGCGTAAGGGATTGAGGCGATATCCTTTATTTTTTTTCTTTAAAAAAATAAAGATAAAGCCGAAAGCCCGACTCCACATCTAAAAATCAAGGAGGAACGACTGCAATTTCCAACTGTGGAGTTACGCACTAACAAACATACAATCCGTACATTATCGATTATTAATGACGCTTTATAGAATGTAAAGTATTTCAACGTTTATAGGCTTTGCCACGCAAAATAAAAACTATAAATTAGCACTTTAATAATTATATAAAAAAAACAATGAAAAATACTGCTTTAACGCACATACATGAGGGTTTGGGAGCGAAAATGCTACCGTTTGCTGGATACAATATGCCTATTCTTTATGAAGGGGTAAATGCTGAACACGAAACGGTTCGAAATGCAGTAGGTGTTTTTGATGTGTCGCACATGGGTGAATTTATCCTTTCGGGACCAAATGCTTTGGCTTTGATTCAAAAAGTAACCTCAAATGATGCTGCGACTTTGACTATTGGAAGAGCCCAATATTCCTGTTTACCTAATAATGAAGGCGGAATTGTAGATGATTTGATTATCTATAAAATGAAAGAAGAACAATATTTATTGGTTGTAAATGCTTCTAATATTGAAAAAGATTGGGATTGGATTTCGGCTCACAATGATTTGGGAGTAGAAATGAAGAATCTATCAGATGATTATTCTTTATTGGCGATTCAAGGACCAAAAGCGGTTGAGGCGATGCAATCTTTATCGTCTATAGATTTATCAGCCATTTCTTATTACCATTTTGAAGTAGCTGATTTTGCAGGTTTCCCTAATGTTATCATCTCGGCAACTGGTTATACAGGTTCTGGTGGATTTGAAATCTATTGCAAGAACGACCAAGTTGAAACAATTTGGAACAAAGTTTTTGAGGCTGGAGCTGCTTATGATATTAAACCTATTGGTTTGGCAGCAAGAGACACTTTGCGATTGGAAATGGGATTCTGTTTATACGGTAACGATATCAACGATACAACATCACCTCTAGAAGCTGGTTTAGGATGGATTACCAAATTCAACAAAGAATTCACTAATTCTGATAATTTAAAAAAGCAAAAAGAAGAAGGTGTAACCAAAAAATTAGTAGCTTTCGAAATGCAAGAGCGTTCAGTACCAAGACATGACTATGAAATAGTTGATGGTTCTGGAGCTGTAATTGGAATTGTAACATCTGGAACTATGTCTCCTTCTATGAACAAAGGAATTGGTTTGGGTTATGTTACAACAGCCAATAGTACAGTTGATAGTGATATTTATATCCGAATCAGAAAAAATGATGTCCCTGCCAAAGTGGTAAAGCTCCCTTTTTATAAAAAATAAGTATTTATGAAAAAAATCACATTTGTATTTCTGTTTTCTACATTCTCTCTATTTGCACAAAATAGTGATACAAGTTGTGACATTTTATTCAAAATAAATAAATTGCTCCAACAAGAGCATTTTAGTCCAAAGCCGGTAAACGACAGTTTATCGGCTTATCTTTTTGATGAATTTTTTAATGAATTGGATCCTTCAAGAAACATTTTTTTGAAATCACAAGTAGATACATTATCCAAGAAATACAGACTAAACCTAGACAATTTCATCTTGAAGAAAGATTGTTATTTTATTACGGATATAAAAAGTGAGTATAAAAAATCACTACTGAGAAATAAATCTATTTTTGAAAAACTCAACCGAGAAACTATTGATTTCAATATAAAAGACACCATTCGATTCAAACAAAAAAACTTTAATTTCTATCTAAAAGAGAATGACGTTGAAAAAGCCTTAAATAAAAAAATCAGGTTTGAAGTATTCAATGATATCTCTGAAAAAAGTAAAAATTTAGATTCATTGAAACTCAATTTCAATTCGATGAGTCATGTCTCGAAAAAGAGTATTATCGAAAATGAACTTTGCAAAATAAATGCTTTACTTTCTGATGATAAATCATTTGAAGACAATCTTTTTAATATTTTTTGTAGTTATTTTGACCCTCACACTAATTATTTCAGCAACGACACCAAATCCAGTTTTGTGTCGACTTTATCAAAAGAAAGACTTTCATTGGGATTAGACGTTAGTCTAAATGATAAAAACGAAATTGTTGTAGACGAAATTGATCCAAATGGACCCGCTTTTAGAACTGGAAAAATCAAAAAAGGAGATCAAATTATTGCAGTATCCAATCAAAAAGAGACACTAGAAGTTTCCTGTTCCTCTTTAGAATCCATTGCTACTTTAATGTCATCGGAACTGAATACCAATATAACGTTAACAGTTAAACGAAATTCAGGAAAAAGTTTCAAGGTATACATTGAAAAACAAGTTTTAAAAGATGAAGAAAACACAGTATACAGTTTTATAATCGACAAAGACATTAAAATAGGTTATATAAAAATACCTAGTTTCTACTCTAATTTTGAAGGAGGAAACAGTAAGGGTTGTGCTCAAGATGTAGCCAAGGAAACCATTAAATTAATGAAAGACAATATCAAAGGATTGGTTCTTGATTTGAATGACAATGGAGGTGGCTCTATGGAAGAAGCCGTAAAATTAGCCGGTTTATTCATTGATTATGGACCAATATCCATAGTGGTTGATAATAAAAAAGAATTATCCGTGATAAACGATCCATATAGAGGCGTTATTTACAAAGGCCCAATTATTATTATAATTAATGGTAATTCAGCCTCAGCAAGTGAGTTTTTTGCCTCAATAATGCAAGATTACAACAGGGCTCTTTTGATAGGAAGTACTACTTTAGGAAAAGCTACTATGCAGACTATTGTTCCTTTAGAAAAAAATGACGACCAACATTTTGTAAAACTAACCATTAGTAAATTTTACAGAATCACTGGGAAAAGTCATCAGGCCGTTGGAGTTATACCAGATGTACAAATTCCAACCATCTATCAAGATGTTTTTCAAAAAGAAAGCGGATTTCCAACAGCTTTGAAAAATGAAAGTTTAAAATCAAGAATTCGTTTTACACCTTATGTAAGCAATGAATTAATTGAATCTCTTGCTCAAAAAAGCAGAAACAGAGTTGCTCAAGATTCGTATTTTAATTCCATTATTGATCTCAATTCAAAAATTGATGATGTTATAAAGAAATCCAAGTTTGAAATTCCAATGACCTTGGAAGCAGTTTTTGAGAACCAAAATAATATTAACAGTCTATCCGAAGAAATCAGTAATTTCAAAACTGATGATTTGAATTTAAATGTATCCAATTCAGAATACAACAAATCATTGCTTGAAATTTACCCTTCACTTATCGAGTATAACAAAATGCAACTCGATAATCTAAAATCCAATCACTATCTCAATGAAGCAATAGCCATTATAGCTGATTATAAAACATTAAAAACTAAATAAAACGAACTAATTACACACTATTTGCAAAAGATTTCCAATAGGCTTTTGGAAAAATAAGGAATAGCTGTATTTTTGCGGTTCAAAATAACAATAAGAAATGGGAAGAGCATTTGAGTTCCGAAAAGGTAGAAAAATGAAACGTTGGTCAGCAATGGCCAAAGCCTTTACCAGAATTGGTAAAGATATTGTAATGGCAGTAAAAGAAGGTGGCCCAAATCCTGAAGCCAATTCAAGATTAAGAGCCGTTATTCAAAATGCCAAGGCAGCCAACATGCCTAAAGATAATGTCGAACGCGCTATCAAAAAAGCAACCGATAAGGATACTGCCAACTATAAAGAAGTATTATTTGAAGGTTACGCTCCACACGGAATTGCACTTTTAATTGAGACTGCTACTGATAATAACAATAGAACTGTTGCAAACGTTAGAAGTTATTTCAACAAATGCAATGGAACTATGGGAACTCAAGGATCTGTAGAATTCATGTTTGACCATACTTGTAACTTTAGAATCCCGAAAGAAGGTATTGATCCAGAAGAATTAGAATTAGAACTAATTGATTTTGGAGCAGAAGAAGTTTTTGAAGATGAAGATGGAATTTTAATTTACGCTCCTTTTGGTAGTTTTGGAACAATTCAAAAAGAATTAGAGAGCAGAAAATTAGAAATATTATCTTCTGGTTTTGAGAGAATTCCACAAATTACTAAAAAATTAACCGAAGCTGAAATGGCCGATGTTGAAAAATTAATTGAAAAAATGGAAGAAGATGATGACGTGATGAACGTTTATCATACAATGGAAGAGTAATTCTTTCTGATACATAAATAGTTAAAAAGGCTAAACTTAAAAGTTTAGCCTTTTTAATTTACTAAAAAACAAAATATTTATTTAACCGTCAACTTTTGCGTATTTGAATTTTGAGTTGAATTAGTAACTTTCAACAAATAAGTACCTTCAGGAAGAGTAGTAATATCAATCTGATTTTTATTGCCTGAAAACACTTTTTGCCCTTGTTTAGAATAGATTTCAGAAGATTTAATTACCGTTGTTTCAATAGGACTAGACAATACTAACTCTGGTTTCTCATAGACCTTATTACTTGTTTTAACAGACCTCTCTGCCCCTATTTGTCCATCTTTATTAGACGTATTCACTACTGCAAAATCATTTGGTGCTAAAACTGAAGTATTATACAATCTTGCTACTTCATCGCCAGACAAAACAACATCATATATTTTTAAATCATCAATATCAGCATTGATACTTACTGTTTTTCCAATCCTTCCAATGGCAAAAACGATACCGGAAGTCATTTTTTTTGGACTTATTGAAGCTTTTATCAACTTACCATTTCTATAAATCTTTGATGTAAGTCCATCATAAGTAACTACATAATTATACCATGTGTTTTGAGCAATAGTAGTGGTTACAATTACATCATTTGCTGCTCCGCATCCAGTAAGATTTAAATCCGATTTTGAAGTAGTTGCACTTTGCTGCAACAAACCAAAATAGCCTGCATTGTAAGAAGATCCATAGCCCCAAATATAATTTACTTTTGAAATATCATTATATTTAACCCAAATTGAAACCGTTCTTGATGAATTAGCAGCAGGTAAATTAAGTGCGGTCATTTCAATAACGCTGTTAGCGACCCTAATAGCACTATTGGCAGTCCCTGTTCGATCATTTACAAATTTAATATCACCCGTAAATGAAATATCATTATTCAAATTACTAAGGGTGCCGTCAAAATTAAATTCTTGAATTGATGTTTGAGCATTAGTTAAAAAAGTAAATACAAACACAACAGTAAAGAGTAATATTTTTTTCATAAGTTGCTGGTTTTAAATTTACATAATAAATAACATAGCCTCATTTATTAATATCAAAGTTAAGGCTAGATAATACCTACACCTAAATATTCCGACTAAGAGCTAAAATACTCGTCAAATCCACTAAAATCAATAAAAAACAACAATTACCTTGATATTCCCAACAAAAACAACATTATCAACACAAAAACAACAAACTCATATCATTTTATTCATTGATTTAATATAAATTTAAGATAACAGTAAAAAAAATATCAATCTAACTCTCTATCATCCAATTTTTAGGCACAAAAAAAACTCCAGTTTAGAACTGGAGTTTTATATTTAAAAAAGTTAAATTTTATTTTATAAATTCAACTTTCTGAACTTCTTCTTCATTAATACTATCAAAAAATCCTTGATCATTCATCCATTCATCACTAAACACTTTACTCATATAGCGAGAACCATGATCAGGAAAGATAGCAACAACATTACTGTTTTCATCAAACTCTCCTTCTTCGGCATATTGTTTGATTGCCTGCATTACAGCCCCTGAAGTATAACCTACAAACAATCCTTCTTTTCTGGTAATCTCTCTTGCAGAGTGAGCACTTTCTTCGTCAGATACTTTGATAAATTTATCTATAATATCAAAATCTGTAGCTGATGGGATTAAATTTTTCCCCAATCCTTCTATTCGATAAGGATAGATTTCATCATTATCAAATTCTTTAGTCTCGTGGTATTTCTTTAAAACAGAACCAAAAGCATCAACACCAAGTATTTTAACATTAGGATTTTGTTCTTTTAGATATTTAGCCGTCCCAGAAATTGTTCCTCCAGTTCCACTACAAGCTACAAGATGAGTGATTCTACCATTAGTTTGTTTCCAAATTTCCGGGCCAGTCGACTTATAATGCGCATCAATATTTAATTGATTAAAATATTGATTAATATAAACGGATCCTTTTGTTTCTTCATGCAAGCGTTTAGCTACATTATAATACGATCGATCATCGTCTGCGGAAACGTGTGCCGGGCAAACATATACTTTGGCACCCAAACTCCTTAACATATCAATCTTATCTTTTGAAGATTTTGAACTCACCGCAAGAATACAATTGTACCCTTTTATGATGCTTACCATTGCTAAGCTAAATCCTGTATTACCAGAAGTTGTTTCAATAATGGTATCACCTGGAGACAAAATACCTCTTTTTTCTGCTTCTTCGATGATATATAAAGCTATTCTATCTTTCGATGAGTGTCCCGGATTAAAGGATTCTACTTTTGCATAGAAATTTCCCTTTAAATTCTCGGTTACACTGTTTAGTTTAATAAGTGGAGTATTACCTATTAACTCTAAAACATTATTATAAGCATTTATTTCTTCTTTCATAAAAAAATAGTTTATCTGAGAGCATTTTTTTAATTCACCCCGATATGATGCAAATCTAACAAAAAAAATCTAATTAGATTTCAATTTTCTCTAAATCTAATAAAAAACTATACTCTTTTGCCAATTCCTTAATGGCTTCAAAGCGACCAGACGCTCCACCATGACCTGCATCCATATTTGTATCCAAAAACAAGACGTTATTATCTGTTTTTAAAGCACGTAATTTAGCAACCCATTTGGCTGGCTCCCAGTACTGTACCTGAGAATCATGTAGTCCAGTTGAAACATACATATTTGGGTATTTTTGTGGCAATACATTATCATACGGAGAATAAGACAACATGTAATCATAGTACTTTCGAACATTCGGATTACCCCATTCATCATATTCTCCCGTTGTAAGTGGAATACTATTATCGAGCATAGTAGTTATAACGTCCACAAAAGCGACTTGTGCAATAATTCCATTGTATAATTCAGGAGCGCTATTTACAACAACTCCCATCAATAAACCGCCTGCTGAACCACCTTCGGCATATAGATGTTGTGGAGAAGTATATTTTTTGGCTATTAAAAATTTGGAACAATCTATAAAATCAGTAAATGTATTTTTCTTTTTCAATAATTTACCATCTTCATACCATTGCCTACCCAAATCTTCCCCACCACGTATGTGTGCGATGGCAAAAATAAAACCTCTATCCAATAAAGTCAGTCGAGTTGACGAAAAAGTAGCATCCATAGAATGCCCATAAGAACCATAAGCATATTGAAGCAATGGATTATTACCATCCTTCTTCAAACCTTTTCGATAAACCATAGAAATAGGAATTTTAACCCCATCTTCTGCAGTTGCCCAAACCCGCTCTTCGGTATAATTATTTTTATCAAATTTTCCGCCAAGTACTTCTTGCTCTTTTTTGACTTCCTTGGTTTTTGTTTTCATATTGAAATCAATAACGGAAGAAGGTGTTGTCATCGACTGGTATCCATAACGCAATATATCGGTATCAAAATCTACATTTGAAGTCGCATAAGCGGTATATGTTTCACTTTCAAAAGGAAGGTAATACTCCCCTTCTCCACTCCAAGGCATGATTCTAATTTTATTCAAACCATTTTCACGTTCTTCAACCACTAAAAAGTCTTTGAATATTTCAATATCTTCCAACAAAACATCCTCTCTGTGTGCTATGACTTCTTCCCAATTAGCTTTAGAAGTCTTATTTACAGAAGTTTTCATCAGTTTGAAATTCTCTGCTTTATCCTTATTGGTCATAATATAAAAACTATCCCCATAATGATTAATACTATATTCCATTCCTCGAACCCTTTTTTGGAAAACCTTAAATTCTCCATCAGGATTATCGGCATCCAGAATTTGGTATTCGCTAGTCAAAGTACTATCCGATTCGATAGCCAAATATTTTTGTGACTTAGACTTTGCAATTTCTACATTGAAAGTTTCGTCTTCTTCAAAATAAACCAATACATCCTCGGTTTGTTTAGCGCCTAATTTATGTTTAAAAATCTTATCCGAACGCAACGTAACATCGTCTTGATCGGAGTAAAATATAGTTTTATTGTCATTCGCCCAAACAGCGCTTCCGGTAACATTCTCAATTTTATCCTCTAAAATTTCGTTCGTTTCCAGATTCTTTATCTGAATAGTATAAATTCTTCTCCCAACGACATCATAACTAAAGAGAACCAATTTATTATCAGGACTAATACTTAAAGCTCCCAATTGAAAATAAGGCTTATCTTTAGCCATTTCATTGCAATTGAAGAGTATTTCTTCCTTTGCCGAAAGGCTTTCTTTTTTCCGGGAATAAATTGGGTAATCTTGCCCTTTTTCATAACGGGTAATATAATAATACCCATTGTATAAATAAGGAACTGACTGATCATCTTCCTTAATTCTACCTTTCATTTCTTCAAAAAGTGCTGTTTGAAAATCTTTGGTATGTGCCGTTTTTTCTTGATAATAGGCATTTTCTTGATTCAAATAATCAATAACTTCAGGGTTTTCTCTGTCGTTTAACCAAAAATAATTATCGATTCTGACTTCACCAAATTTCTTTAATTTCTTAGGGATAACTTTAGCTACAGGAGGTAAACTATTTTCAGGCATTGTTTGCGAGTGGTTTTAGTATTTAAAAGGCAAAAATAACACAAAGCGATTTTAAATAGAATTCGTTTTTTATCTTATTTAACGTTTTTGAATATCAAATTCAGTAATTTTGTTTTTCAATAATTTAAAAATCACCAAAATGGATTTAATGGGAATGATGGGTAAACTTAGAGAAACCCAACAAAAAATCGAAGATACTAAAAAACGTTTAGACACCGTACTAATTGACGAACAAAGTAACGACAACTTATTGAAAGTCACTTTGACCGCCAATACCAAAATTAAATCAATAACCATCGACGATTCGCTATTGGAAGACAAAGAGCAACTGGAAGATTACTTGATTTTAGTTTTGAATAAAGCGATTGAAAAAGCATCCAGCGTAAACCAAACCGAACTCGATGCAGTTACCAAAATGGACATGCCAATGATTCCAGGAATGGAAGATATGTTTAAATAAAATATTTTGTTTCAAGTTCCAGGTTTCAAGTTTCAAGTTCCGTACGTGAAACTTGAAACCTGGAACTTGAAACTTTTTAAAGAACAATCTTCTGCAACGTTTCCAAAACATAAGTATGCATCACTTCTTTGTAGTCAAGATGCGTCACGATTCGGAGTTTCCCATGTCCCAAAGCACTAATTAGAATATTTTTCTCTTTCAATTTTTCAATAAATACTTTTTCATTCAATCCCGCACGAAGCGCAAAAATCAGAATATTAGTTTCTACTGGTTCAATTTTACCTATCCAAAGTTGGCGTGACAACACTTCTGCAATTTCTCTGGCTCTTCTGTGATCATCAACCAATTTTGCAATATTGTGATCTAAAGCAAAATTCCCTGCAGCTGCCAAATATCCTACTTGACGCATACCGCCACCTAATATTTTTCGGATACGCAATGCCCTGTGAATAGTCGCTTTATCAGATAAAAGAACTGAACCAATTGGCGCTCCCAATCCTTTGGACAAACAAACCGAAATCGTATCAAACAACGCTCCAAATTCTCTCGGATGCTGCTTTTTGGCTACCACGGCATTCCAAATTCGGGCACCATCTAAATGGAATTTTAAATTATTGGCATCACAAACCGCTTTTATTTTCTTTAATTCTTCCAAGTCATAACAAGCCCCTCCTCCTTTATTCGTCGTGTTTTCCACACACACCAAACTCGTCAACGGGCTATGGTAAAACTCAGGATCATTTATTGCTCCAGCCACTTGTTCGGCTGTAATCATTCCACGATCTCCATCCAGTAAACAACACGAAACTCCACTGTTAAACGAAACTCCTCCTCCTTCATAATGATACACATGGGCATATTTATCGGCAATTAATTGCTCTCCAGGCTGAGTATGTAATTTAATTGCCGTTTGATTTGCCATAGTTCCTGACGGAAAAAAAAGCCCCGCCTCCATACCAAACATCCCCGCCAATCTCGCTTCAAGCGCAATAACAGTTGGATCTTGCTTGTACACATCATCCCCCACTTGAGCGTTAAACATGTATTGCAACATTTCCACCGATGGTTTGGTAATCGTATCGCTAATCAAATTTATTTCCATAATCTAAAAACTATATCCTATTTTTGCATTCAAAACTAGTAAAATTATTAGGAGCTATTCCTGCTATTCGTTGCAATCTTTTCTATTTTTAAAGAAAAAATAGAAAAGGATTTCCACTGCTATCAGGGCTAATACTGCTAACCCAATAATTTTCGACACAAAACTACTATAATTTATGACAACTACCGAACAAATAAAAGGTATTGTGGAACGCCTTGGTGCGTTGAGGAGGTATCTTTGACGTTGATGCCAAGCTTATCGAAATTGCCAACGAAGAAGAGAAAACCTTTGCACCAGACTTTTGGAACAACGCCAAAGAAGCTGAAATTATTGTAAAGAACCTTCGAGGAAAAAAGAAATGGATAGAAGATTACAACAAAGCTGTTGAAATGACAGACGAGTTGCAACTTGCCTATGATTTCTACAAAGAAGGAGAGCTAACTCCCGAAGAATTAGACGATCAGTACAACGTAACTCAAGCTCATATTGAAGCTATAGAATTCAAAAATATGCTTTCGGAAGAAGGTGATTCTTTGAGTGCCGTGCTTCAAATTACAGCCGGAGCCGGTGGTACTGAAAGTTGCGATTGGGCCGAAATGCTCATGCGTATGTACATGATGTGGGCTGAAAAAGAAGGATACAAAATTCGAGAACTGAATTTTCAAAAAGGCGATGCTGCTGGAATAAAAACCGTGACTCTGGAAATTGAAGGCGATTATTCTTTTGGATACCTAAAAGGCGAAAATGGAGTACACCGTTTGGTGCGTATTTCTCCTTTTGACAGTAATGCAAAAAGACATACTTCATTTGCTTCGGTTTACGTTTATCCGCTTGTTGATGATACTATTGAAATAGAAATCAACCCAGCCGATATCGAAATCGTAACTGCCCGTTCCAGTGGTGCAGGAGGTCAAAATGTAAACAAGGTAGAAACCAAAGTACAATTGACCCACAAGCCAACCGGAATTCAGATTCAGTGTTCAGAAACGCGTTCACAACACGACAACAGAACCCGAGCCATGCAAATGTTGCGTTCTCAATTATATGAAATTGAGCTAAAAAAACAACAAGAGCAACGCAGCGATATTGAAGCCGGAAAAATGAAAATCGAATGGGGATCACAAATACGCAATTACGTGATGCAACCCTATAAACTCGTAAAAGACGTTCGCACCGGACAAGAAACCAGCGACGTTGACAGTGTAATGAATGGAAACATTGACGGATTCCTAAAAGCTTACCTGATGATGATGGGACAGCGCGAAGAAGAATAACCTATAATTTTCAATAAATAATGCATACAAAAATGCCTTTCAAATATTTTTTTGAAAGGCATTTTCTTTTTGAATATATAATAAAACCAATCTTGTTGTATCGTTTGTGACATACTTTCTTAACCTAAAAATCACAGTCTACTGCCATTCAATCAATGAAACGCCAACACCTACTGTAGTTTGATCGTGATTATAATCAATCAGTGAATTTCCATAACCATGAGAAACCTGTAAATAGCCTCTCAGATTTCCTTTTATAGGATAAGCCCAAGAAAAAGTAGAACTCCCTCTCATATTTCCGTCAAAATTAAAATTATGACTTCCTATAAAAGTAAGAACACTTTTATTTTTTGTATAAATAATGTTCACATCGGCATTACCTATATAACTTGAAATATCAGGATTATCACTTTTTGATTCTGGAATCACATACCAAGGTCTGATATAAATATTCCAATTTTTCCGTTCGAAACCTGTCATCAAAATGACTCTATTCCAACTTCTGGTATTGGGATAACTTTTTCCATTCGATTCATGATCAAATGAAACTCCAACCATTCTAGTTTTAAATCCTAAAACTTTAAACTTAACTGGAAAATTAAGAATGATTTCTGGTTCGTAATTAATTTCCCTAAATGGGCGTGATAGTTCTGTATTATATATTTGCCAATGCGATATTTGGGTATAAGCCACCCATAAATCGGCATGTCCCCATAAAAAGCCCTGCAAAATTTTAGTTTTAAAACTCAACTGAAATTTCATTTCGACAACATCATAGTCAACCTTCGCTGGCGGGATATATTCTGGTGATGGATTTCCCGAATGAGGTTGTTCATTTGGATTACTGGTCCACACAAAAGGCAAAACATAAATTGCTTTGTAGGGAGTAACCAAGAAAGTTCCTCTTGCCGCAGTTGAATCTAATTCCCAACGGGCAACCATTGTTTTGAGTTCAACTTTATCATTAAACAATGCTTGAACTTGAGCATTTGAAGAAAAAACAAAAAAAAGAAAAAAAAGTAATAATGTAGATGCTTTTATAGGTGATATCACGGCTTTGAATTTTATCCAAAGTTAGATTCTCAATAAAAATAGACTATTATACATTTAATTTTAAAACTTATATAATTCACATTTTAATTTATGATGTTTATATTTCACAAAAAACAATTAAGAATCATTTAAAAATTCACATTCTGCTTTTATAATAATTATCGCTAAAACGATATCGCTAAAGAAACTGATAAATAACACAATACAAGTACAATATATAACATCCAAAAGCGCTATTTCAAAAACAAATTATTTAAATTTGTTAGGCATCAAACTTTAAATACCTGCACAATATGAGTAAGAGTTTACCCGAAAAATACAGACATCCATACGCATTTGATAAAAAATACAAAAAATCGGCAGTTTATTTTTCTATGGAATTTGCCATTGACCAATGCCTCAAAATCTATTCAGGGGGATTAGGTTTTTTGGCAGGATCACACATGCGGAGCGCTTATGATTTGAAACAAAACTTAATCGGAATCGGAATTTTGTGGAAGAAAGGATATTATGATCAATACCTAAAAGAAGATCTTTCCATGGGATCGCTTTTCAGAGAGAAAAATTACAGTTTTCTTGAAGACACCAACATACGATTCACCATAAAAATAAATAATCATGATGTTTGGATTAGGGCTTATTTCTTGAAACCGGAAATCTTTGGAACTGTACCCATGTTTTTTCTTTCCACAGATTTACCCGAAAATGATTATCTGGCGAAATCAACAACATTTAGGCTATACGATTCTGATCCTAGTGCCAAAATAGCTCAAACAATGGTTCTGGGACTCGGTGGCGCCAAATTACTGGACGCCTTGGACTACGAGCCGGATATTTATCATTTAAATGAAGCGCATGCCGTTTCTTCTGTTTTTCATTTGTACAACAAATACAAAAGCGTTGAGAAAATCAGAGAAAAAATGGTTTTTACCACCCACACTCCCGAAGAAGCTGGAAATGAAAAACACGATATTTATTTACTGGAAAATTTAAGTTTCTTTGATGGCATACCATTGGAAACCGTTAGAGAAATAACTGGTATTCATGATAATACTTTCAATCATTCACTCGTGGCATTACGATTGAGCCATAAAGCAAATGGAGTCTCAAAATTACATGGAGAAGTCTCTAGAGATATGTGGAAAGATTTCAGCGGAATTTGCCCAATAACACATATTACCAATGCCCAAAACAAAAAATACTGGGTAGATCCATGGCTGGATGATGCCCATGCAAGTAAAGACCGAGAAGAGTTAATCAATAGAAAAAAGAGACTTAAAACCAAACTATTTGAAGTTGTAGCTGACCAAACAGGAAAAATATTTGACCCCGAAATACTCACAATCGTATGGGCAAGACGCTTTGCTGATTACAAAAGGCCCGATTTGATTACTCGTGATTTTGAAAAATTCAAAAGGATAATGAATGATACCGAAAGACCTATCCAAATTATATTTGCCGGCAAACCGTACCCAACGGACTACGGAGCTATTCATAATTTTGACAATCTTTCGCACATTAGTAAAGGCTTCAAAAACATGGCTGTGCTTATAGGCCATGAATTAAAATTATCCCGCCAATTAAAAAAAGGATCCGATGTTTGGCTAAACAATCCTAGAGTAACCAGAGAAGCCTCTGGAACATCGGGAGTGACTGCTGCAATGAATGGTTCCATYAATTTTTCGACCAATGACGGATGGGTTCGTGAATTCAAAGATTTAAATGAGACCAAAAATTCATTTGTGTTACCGATTGTCGATCATAACATTCCAACATATCAGCAAGACCAAATGGATTTAGATAATTTATACCGAATGCTAGAAGATGAAATACTGCCTTTATATTACGATACTCCTGACGAATGGTGGGATTTAGTAGAAACTAGCATGAAACAAATTGTACCCTATTTTGATTCTGCTCGAATGGTCGATGAATATTACACCAAAATGTACAATTAAAATTTCAATAACATTTATTAAAAACATTGTTAAAACATATAAGTCATATAAGCTTTAAATTTGAAAAAAATTAAGTAAAATAAACAGTTCATTTAAGAACGCTTTTAACTTATATCCCCTTTTAACCTTTTGACAAAACAACTTCTTTTTTTAACTTACATGACTCATATGTTTAAAATTAAATGCACTTTAATTTTAGAATATAGCAGTTAAACTAAAAAAGATTAATACAAAACCTCGTTATCTAAAAAAATAGCGAGGTTTTTATTTTTATATTATTTTAAAGAACATTAAATTGCTAAAAATTGAAAATTATCTATATAAATTGAAAAATTTCAATCGTTTTCGTAAATTAGCACTCGTTTCAAAAAATACATTTTACACCTATGGATTTAAACTTCAATAAAAACGAAGATCACAATAAACTTTTATTGTCTGAACTCAGACAAAAATTTGCCAAAGTCAAACTAGGAGGTGGCGAAAAACGAATCGAAAAACTTCATGCCGAAGGCAAAATGACCGCTCGGGAACGTATTGATTACCTATTGGATGAGAATGCAAAATCTATTGAGATTGGTGCTTTTGCTGGAAAAAAAATGTACGTTGAACATGGAGGATGTCCATCGGGAGGTGTAATTGTAAAAATAGGATACGTCAAAGGAAAACAATGCATTGTCGTAGCTAATGACGCTACTGTAAAAGCGGGTGCCTGGTTTCCTATTACTGCAAAGAAAAACTTAAGAGCTCAAGAAATCGCAATGGAAAATCGTCTCCCTATCATCTATTTGGTTGATAGTGCCGGTGTTTATTTGCCTTTGCAAGACGAAATTTTCCCAGACAAGGAACATTTTGGGCGCATCTTTAGAAACAACGCTATAATGAGCAGCATGGGAATTACCCAAATTGCAGCCGTAATGGGCAGTTGTGTTGCAGGTGGTGCCTACCTTCCCATTATGAGTGACGAAGCTCTAATTGTAGACAAAACAGGAAGTATTTTCTTGGCCGGAAGTTATTTGGTCAAAGCGGCCATTGGTGAAAGCATAGATAACGAAACTTTGGGCGGAGCAACAACACATTGTGAGATTTCGGGAGTAACAGATTACAAAGCAAAAGATGATAAAGATGCATTGGACAAAATAAAAAATATTGTCGATAAAATTGGTGATTTTGACAAAGCAGGATTCAATCGTATCAAAGCAGAAAAACCTGCTTTGGACGAAAAAGAAATCTTTGGTATTCTGCCAAAAGCCAGAAATGAACAATATGACATGATGGAAATTATCAATCGATTGGTAGACAATTCTGAATTTGAAGCTTACAAAGAAGGGTACGGACAATCACTTATTACAGGATATGCCAGAATTGACGGTTGGGCTGTGGGAATTGTTGCCAATCAAAGAAAAGTGGTCAAAACAACCAAAGGAGAAATGCAATTTGGAGGAGTAATCTATTCGGATTCCGCAGATAAAGCAACTCGTTTTATTTCTAATTGCAACCAAAAGAAAATCCCATTGGTTTTTGTTCAAGATGTGACTGGTTTCATGGTCGGTTCAAAATCGGAACATGGAGGAATCATAAAGGACGGTGCAAAAATGGTAAATGCCGTTTCCAATTCAGTGGTACCAAAATTCACCGTCGTGGTTGGAAACTCATATGGAGCAGGAAATTATGCGATGTGTGGTAAAGCATTTGACCCTCGATTAATTTTTGCTTGGCCAAGTGCAGAACTCGCTGTAATGGGTGGTACACAAGCCGCAAAAGTATTGGCTCAAATTGAAGCTTCTTCTCTAAAAGGAAAAGGCGAGATTATTGACGAAGCCAAGGAAGCCGAATTATTTGCCAAAATCAAAGCCCGTTATGACGAGCAAGTATCTCCTTATTATGCAGCAGCTCATTTGTGGACAGATGCTATTATCGACCCCTTGGAAACCAGAACTTGGATTTCTATGGGGATTGAAGCCGCTAACCACTCACCTATTGAAAAGAAATTTAATTTGGGAGTAATTCAGGTTTAATCGCAAACCAATTGATACTTTTAAAGATTCTATAAAACTCCTGATAAATCAGGAGTTTTTTTTGCAAAAAAAATAAAAAAAAACATTCATATTACAGCAGCCTAAATAAGTCTTGCAAAAAAAATCAATAATCAATTAGAATGCTTTTATCTTACAATTTTATTAATACTATAATTACAATACAAAATAGAAGAGGTATTATCAATAAATATCATAAAAAATTATCTATATATCATTAATAATTAGTAACTTAGTATAACTAATTTAAAACTTAAGGTATTATGAACAATGTAAAAACCTTAAATAAGTGGGCAAACGCACATACTTATTTACCTGTTGATTTATTACGAATGGCTCTTGGTGTGTTTTTATTCATGAAAGGAGTCTACTTTTTTTCAAATATCCAATATCTAGTTGATCTATTAACACCAATCGATCAAATAGACCATATTGGAGGTGGTATGTTTCTAATTCATTATATAGCGCCAGCACATTTAGTTGGTGGTATTTTAATTTTCTTTGGGCTATTGACACGTTGGGCCATTATATCACAATTGCCCATTCTAATTTGCGCCATCATTATTAATTTTATGGGACATATGCATCACCAAAATTTATTATTAGCAATGGTAACACTAGCAGTATGTATATTTTTTCTAATATATGGCAGCGGAAAAAATTCGGCAGATTATTTTTTTAAAATGCAAAAATAATTCCAACCAAAATTTATATAACAACAAAAAAGAGAGGAATAACCATCCTCTCTTTTTTGTTATTAAAATCTATTATTTTCTATCTAGACAGCTATATTTTTGCTTTCTTCTCTCATTATTTTACCGGTAGCGGTTTCTTTAAATTTAGGAATAAAAACAATTTCTTTTGGTTTTTCATATTTATCCAAAACATCAAATACAGAATGATCAATATCCATTGGCAAACCTTCCACATAAAGAACAACTTTTTCTCCCAAAGTTTCATCTAACACTCCATTCACAAAATAACGTCTTGGTATTAAAGTCGATAATTTACTTTCTACTTGCTCGGGCATGATTTTTATTCCGCCACTATTTATTACGTTATCAAAGCGCCCTAACCAAACAAATTGTGTATCTGATATTAATTTTACAATATCGTTAGTTACAATTTTTTCAATTCCAATATTTTTGGCTATAATTTCCAAACATTGATGCTCATTAACAGAAACTGTAACATTTGGCAAAGTAGTAAAAGCCTCCACTCCTACTTTCTTAGCAGCAATATGTGTAATTGTTTCAGTCATACCGTATGTTTCATAAATCTCGATTGGCAGTTTAACCAATTCCTGTTCCAATGATTTATGAATTTTTACTCCACCAATTATTATCTTTTTAATATTCGATAATTTGTCAATAGAATTCTTGGCTTGTAGCGGCACCATAGCAGCAAAATCATATTTCTCATCATTGTGTTCCAAAGGATGAGAACTTGGAGGCACAAAATCCATATCCAAACCTAAGACAAACGCACGCACAAACATCATTTTACCCGCAACATAATTAGCCGGTAAACAATGTAATACTCTATTCCCAGGCTGAAGGCCAAAAAAGTCTCCAGTAGCTATAGCAGATTGAACCATCGCATTTTTATCAATTCTAATGGATTTCGGATTCCCTGTCGTTCCAGAAGTGTACATATCAATATAGGATTTGTCATCAAACCAGTCCAATAAAAAATCACCTACCGACTGCTCAAAATCTTCCCCCTCTTTTATAAAACTATAAGCTATTCTACATAAATCTTCTTTTGTTAAATGAAATCCATTTAATTTAAAATGGTTGTGTACATTTTTGTATGTTACTGTATTATCCATAATGGTTGTTTTGATTTTTTGGGTATTAAATTCAGACTATTTTACAATAGTTCCCGTTAGCTTTTCTTTCCAACCAGACCAATTGTATTTTACTCCAAATATAATCAAAAGTAGAGGATAAATAACAACAACTGGGAAGATAATATCAAGTCCTGCCTCAGGTTCTGATACATCTTTAAAAATGGAATATGTTTGAAAAGCAGACCAATCTGAGGTTACCAATAATGCTCCAATTAAATTATTTGCAGCATGAAACCCCAAAGCCAATTCCATTCCATCATCCATCAAAGTCATTATCCCTAACAAAAAACCTGTCCCTATATAATAAACCATAATTATGTTTCCCATCTTGGTTACTTCAGGATTAAAAAAATGCATTAATCCAAAAATACTCGACGTCATCAATAAAGGAAACCATTTATTACCCCACAAATTTGCAAAACCCTGCATCAAATAACCGCGGAAAATTAATTCTTCAACACTTGTTTGAATTGGTACCAAAAGAGTGGCAATTACGAACAAAATCAAGAAAGGAATGAGTTGAAAATTAATTTTAAAATCGGCTGGATTCAAATAACAAATCAACAGAGTTGAAACTACAGTAAATATTGACCAAACAAAAAAAGAGAAAAACACTCTTTTCCAATCCATTTTTTTTCTGGCTGTAGTAATGGATAGTAACGTTTGCTTGTGCAAAAAACGAACAGCAAAATAAATTCCGCCTAAAGTAAATACAAATGAAATGAGTAATAAAAACAAATTTAAATTTGGCTCAAAAAAATGCATTAATTCTTCATCGGTGGTTGGGTAATTTTTTCCTCTAAAAAATGTTTGAAACAGCAACAAACCCAACATTGGTAATTGTCCCACAAAAGAAGCCCCAATTATAAACATTGAGCCTAAGATATATTTCCAAAATTTATTATTTCTGTCAATTCCTTGTTCTATAAACATTTGTTATTTTTTCTATAATTATACTTAAAATGGTATTTCAAATCTTATTTTTGCTCGAACTAAAGTAACTTTTTATTTTAGTATAAACCAAATCATACCTACAAAAATGATACAAATATACCACAATCAACGTTGCGGAAAATCAAGAAATTGTTTACTCCTTTTGGAAGAATCCAATAAAGAAATTGAAATTATCAATTATCTAAAAACCCCACCAACCGTAAGTGAATTAACTGTATTACTTCAAAAACTAAATTTAAAACCAATTGAATTAGTACGCCAAAAAGAAATTATTTGGATAGAAAATTACAAAGGAAAAACATTGACTGAAAATGAAATCATTCAGGCGATGGTCGAAAATCCCATTCTTATTGAACGACCAATAGTGGTTAATGGAACTAAAGCAATTATAGGCCGAGATTTGGAGAAGGTAATTCCATTTATCTAGACATTAACATAACTTTAGGAAAATCATCTTTAAACCTTTTAAAGTTTTCCCTATCCAATGGAGAAATCTTATTTATTACTAATGAAAAAATTAAACCTCACTCTAGTCCTTTTCTTTTTGCTTTTTGGACTATCCAACTTTGCACAACAAGGCCCTCCAACATTTAGCAAAATCAAAGTGACTGGAAAAATTGTAGATAAAAGGAGCAACCAGCCCTTGGAAGATGCAACTATCACCTTAAAAAATCAAAAAAATCCTAAAGCCCTTTCTGGAGGAATTACAAATAACAAAGGAGAATTTGAAGCTGATGTAGTTCCAGGAATTTATGATATTACTATTGAATTCATTTCGTTTAAATCAATCGAGATAAAAGGAAAAAACATAACCGAAAAAACTTCACTAGGTACTATTGCGCTTGAAGATGATGCTTCGCAACTAAACGAAGTAGTTGTTCGTTCCGAAAAATCATCAGTTGAAATAAAACTAGACAAAAAAGTATACAATGTTGGTCAAGATATGATGGTGAAAGGTGGAACCGTAAGCGATGTTTTAGACAATGTCCCTTCTGTTTCTGTTGATACCGAAGGAAATGTAAGCTTAAGAGGAAGTGATAATATCCGAATTTTAATTGATGGAAGACCATCCTATGCTGTAAATATTGCAGAAGCTTTAAGACAAATTCCTGCTGATGCTATTGATAAAGTTGAAGTTATCACTAATCCATCTTCACGATATGATGCGGAAGGTGGTTCTGGAATAATCAATATCATTCTTAAAAAAGGAAAAAATCAAGGTTTCAATGGAACTATTATAGCCTCAACAGGTATTCCTGAGACTTATGGATTAAGTGCCAATGTAAATTATAAAACAGAAAAACTAAACTACTTCACAACTGCGGGTTACAATCACAGAACAAATGAAGGTGGCGGTAAAACTTATTCAGAATATTTTAATGAAGACGGTTCTATCAAAAACTACTTAGATGAAGATCGTGACACAAAGAGAACCAGAGATGGTTTCAATGGAAGAGCTGGTGTTGAATGGACAGTGGCACCAAATACATATTGGACAAATGCCATCAATTACGAAAAAAATACTGGTAATGACGAAGATTTAATCAACTACAATAACTATGATGCATCTCATATTTTCACAGGAACAACTTACCGTTTGAACAATGGAGATACTGGTAGTGAAAACGCATCATATACTTCAAACTTAATAAAAAACTTTAACGACAAAGGACACAAACTTACCGTTGATGGTACTATTTCAAGAAATACTGATGATAGCCAAAGTATTATTACTGGTTCTGACAATTATAACAACACTTTAAACAATCAGGTTCAAAAACAAGTACAATTACAAGCTGATTATGTACTACCACTAGGTGAAGGAAGTCAATTTGAAGCAGGATATAAAGGAAGTTTTGGTGATTTAAACAACGAATATTACGTTCTTGACGACCAAGGAGTAAGAATAGATAATTTATCAAATACTTTAGAATACAAAGAAAACATCAATGCTCTTTATACACAGTATGGTTTCAAAAAAAATAAATTCTCTTATTTGTTCGGGCTACGTTGGGAAGATACCAATGTTCATGTGAACTTATTAGACACCAACGATTTTAATACTAAAAAGTACAACAACTTTTTCCCGAGTGCTTTTATTAGTTATCAAGTTTCAGATCAAAGTAACTTCACTACAAGCTACAGTAAACGTTTATCAAGACCTAGAGGACGTTTCATGAATCCAGCCGTAAACTATTCAAGTAACGTTAATATTTTTCAAGGGAATCCTGACCTAGACCCTTCTCTAACTGACAAATTTGATATTGGGTATATCAAACGTTGGGAAAAGATAACATTTAATACATCTGCTTATTTTGAAAACACAAAAGATGTTTTCAGTTTTGTACGATCTCCTACAGGTGATGAAGTAAATGGAATTCCAGTTATTAAAAGCCAACCTATTAACTTAGGAAAAGAACAAAAATTTGGTTTTGAGTTTACCTTAAATTATAACCCATTTAAAATATGGAGAATAAACAGTAATTTCAATTTATATAATGTAAAAACAACTGGAGAGCACAGCTATACTGATACCAATGGGGTACTTGTAGTTCAGAATCTTGACAACCAAGCTACAACTTGGTTCGCAAGAGTTAATTCAAAACTAACATTACCATACAAAATTGATTGGCAATTGAATGCAACCTACAATGGTGAACAAAAAACAGCACAAGGAAAGAACCTAGATCAATTTGGAATGAATACGGCTTTCAGTAAAGATTTAATGAAAGACAAAGCAACAATAGCATTCAATATTAGTGATATTTTCAACACGAGAAAAATGAGATCTTACACGTATCTTGAAAACCAAACGTCGTATGGTGAAATGCAATTTCGTAAACGTCAATTCAATTTATCGTTCACCTACCGTTTCAACAAATCTAAAAGTGATAAAGAAAAGACACAACCTAAAAATGAAGGTGGTGGAGATGCAGATTTCCCAGGATAATCTTCAGACCAGATATAATAAAAAAAGGATTCGTAATTACGAATCCTTTTTTATTTTAAAGTAAAAATAAGACTAAGCTTCTTCTTCTTTTTGTTTTGCTTTCTTTTCTTTATAAGCTTCCCAAGTTGCTCCACCTACCCAATAGGATACGAAACCAACAAGGAAAAACATTAACCAAAATCCCATTGTTAGGATGGTTAAGAAAAGTAAAAAGCCTAAATACTGATGAAATTCAAACATGTTTTCCGGAATTTTTGAATGTAGCGACAAATATAAGTTTTAAATCTTTTCGTACCAATAAAATCAACAAAAACTATAGAGCAATTTACAAATTATTTAAAACCAATAATAATTAGAAATTAGCAAGACAGCTTTACTATCTGGTATTCAAAAAATTAATCACTTTTTAACAAAATAAACATCGGTAATCACAAAAAAACATAGCATTTATTCTTTTTTTTTAATTTAATTTACGTACTGTTGTTTTACCAAAAAACAAATAACCCCAAAAACCACCCCAATGAACAAGACATTCTACTCCCTATATTTTCAAATTAGCAAAAAAATGGAAAATCACAGTGTCGATTTCATGAGATATGCCTTAGCAATTGTCTATATTTGGTTTGGAACTTTAAAATTAATAGGAATGAGCCCCGCTGGTGAATTAGTAGAACAAACCGTTTTTTGGTTCAAACCAGAGATTTTTATTCCTACATTAGGTTTTGTTGAAGTATGTATTGGAATTGGCTTTTTATTCAAAAAATTAATTCCCTTTACCATTGTAATTTTGCTGTTTCATATGGCTGCCACTTTTTTTCCGCTTTTTATATTACCTAAAATCTGCTTTGATTCCTTTCCATACTGCCCAACATTGGTAGGCCAATACATTATCAAGAATCTAGTATTAATAAGTGGTGCTTTTTGTGTAGCGGGAAAATACAACCATCAATACTACACTGTTTCAGAGGCCTAAATCTTACAGCAATTCTACTTTAAAATCACTATATTGTTTGTTCCACAAAAAAACATAAAGCTAGAATTTTAGATTTTATTTTTTTAACAATCCATCAAAGCAACAAGCTTATTTTTTGATAATATTATCAAATTATCATTTTTAGATATAAATTTTTCTATTATAGTTCAATTAATATTTATATTTGTTCATCAAATAAATTAAACTTTTATGGAAGAATGTATCTCGGTTTTTGATATGCTAAAAATTGGTGTTGGACCATCAAGTTCGCATACACTTGGCCCTTGGCGAGCGGCTGAACGTTTCTTAAACGAACTGAGAAGTGAATATAACATCAATACAGTGACGAGAGTAAAAGTTGATTTATACGGTTCTCTTTCATTAACTGGAAAAGGACATGCAACAGATTTGGCCATTATGCTCGGACTAAGTGGTCAAGATCCTGAATACATCCCTATCCAAAATATAGACGGAATTATCAAATCAATTGAAGCTAAAAATGAAATCAATTTGGGAAACCAAATTCATATTCCTTTTTATTTTCTTCAAGATATTGTTTTCAATAAAAACTTTCTTCCTTTCCATGCTAATGGATTGACTTTTACTGCCTATTTTAATGATGATACCGCATACAGTTCTACCTTTTATTCCATAGGAGGAGGATTTGTAGTTAAAGAGGAACGAGAAAATGCTCAAAACAAGGAAGCAATTAAATGTGCTTTTCCTTTCCCTATAGATAAAGCAAGTGAACTTTTAGCCTATTGTACAAAAGAAAATAAATCTATTTCGGAAATCGTTTACGAAAACGAAAAATCAATGCGTCCCGAAGCGGAAATTCACCATGAATTAATGCGCATTTGGAATACCATGTTGGAATGTATGTATATTGGCTGCCATTCCGAAGGTATACTTCCTGGCGGATTGCACGTACGAAGACGCGCATTTGACATGCACCAGAATTTGATTGGTTTATCCAATTATTCCAATCCGCAAGAATGGTTGGAAGAAATTAGAAAAACCGAAGTTAAATTTCGTCAAATTCTAAAATGGGTAAGCTGTTTTGCATTGGCGGTAAACGAAGTAAATGCAGCACTAGGAAGAGTTGTAACTGCTCCAACCAATGGAAGTTCTGGAGTAATTCCAGCCGTTTTAATGTATTATTTGGTTATTGAAAACCATCAAGCAGGCGAAAAGGAAATCAAACAATTTCTGATGGTTGCTGGAGAAATAGGCAGTATTTTCAAGAAAGGATCTACCATCTCTGCCGCAATGGGAGGATGTCAAGCCGAGATCGGTGTTTCGAGCGCTATGGCTGCAGGCGCCTTATGTGAGTTAATGGGTGGAACTCCAGATCAAGTATTAGTCGCAGCCGAAATTGCAATGGAGCATCATTTGGGCTTAACCTGTGATCCAATTGGTGGTTTGGTGCAAATTCCTTGTATAGAAAGAAATACAATGGGAGCTATAAAAGCCATTAATGCAGCTGAACTTGCCTTGGAAACCGATGCTAAAAATGCCAAAGTATCTCTGGATAAAGTAATAGACACTATGTGGCAAACAGCCAAAGATATGAATTCAAAATACAAAGAAACTTCAGAAGGAGGACTTGCAATTGCCGTGAATATGGCGGACTGCTAGGTTTCAGATAGCAGAAGGCAGATTTTAGAATACAGAAAATAGAAGAATAAAAAAAGATTTCAGAACAAGAAGGTTATTCTTCTAATCTGAAATCTTTTTTTTGCTTACTGCAAACTGAAATCTGCCTTCTGCTATCTGAAACCTGCTAACTTAAACATTTTCTCTCCAACTCTAATTTTGCAATAGGCTGATACACGGTAGGAATTTCTTCAATGACAACATCACTTTTATCAAGTCCAAAGGCTCTAGTATCTGACAACGACATATTTTTCAACATATAATAGGAATTCAACAATAGTCCATCTTTTACAGAAAACTCATTTTCAACAGATAAGAACTTTTCAATAATGACAAATTTAAAGTCAGGTTCTGAGTTGTATTTTGTTGAACCATCATCACGAATATGCAAATTCAGTTCTTTATTGTCAACAAGATTTTGAACTATTCTTTTAAAATACAATTCCACTTTTGGTTGAATTCTGAAACCAATATTCAAGACAATTTTGATTACTTTATCATCCAATAACTCTATAACTTCATAATTTAAATCAAAAGGTGAATTGGTTCTGTTAATATGAAAAAACCAATACACATCAGCCCTTTTTGGTTTTTTAGAAAAAATGGAATTTAATATTTTTTCTTCAATTTCATAATTTCTGTCCGCTTTTGATAAGTAAATTAAATGCGTAGAATACTTCGGAATTGTAATGTCGTTGCTCAATTCCTCCAACTTAGCGGTATACTCAGTCAAATTGGTGAATTTCACAAATTTATTATTGATTTTTCTGGAAAAGAACCAAACATACATTGTCATAAATATAAAAAGCTCGAAGAACAAAAACATCCAACGTTCTTTGATCTTAATAATATTTGCAACAAAAAAAGCAATTTCAATGGCTACAAAAATTGCAATGATTACACCAATAAGAATTCTGTTTAATTTTTTAATATAAATCAAATAATAATTAAGAAGAACCGTAGTCATTAACATGGCAATAGTAATCGAAAATCCATAAGCCGCTTCCATATTTGAAGAGGTTCTAAAATACAAAACCATCAAAATACATCCGACCCATAAAATAGTATTCACCGAAGGAATATAGATTTGCCCTTTCAAATTGGTCGGGTTTTTCATAGTGACACGTGGCCAAAAATTAAGAGAAACTGCTTCGTTGATTAAAGTAAACGAACCACTTATCAATGCTTGAGAAGCAATAATTGCCGCAAAAGTCGAAATAATAACACCAGATAAAATGAACCAATGTGGCATAATTGCATAAAAAGGATTTTTCCCAACCAAGAAATGATTACTTTGATTCATTAACCAAGACGCTTGCCCCAAATAATTAACAACTAATGCAATTTTCACAAAAACCCAAGTGGTTCTAATATTGCTCTTTCCGCAATGCCCCAGATCCGAATATAAAGCTTCGGCTCCAGTGGTACAAAGGAAAACAGCTCCTAGCAACCAAAATCCGTGTGGATATTCAACCAATAATTCATAAGCATACAAAGGATTCAATGCCGTCAAGATTGCTGGATGATCTAATATCTGAACAAATCCTAAAACAAAAAGCATCGAAAACCAAACTACCATTGCCGGTCCAAAAAAGAAGCCCACTTTTTGAGTTCCAAAACGCTGAAAAAAGAACAATCCTGAAATAATAACAATAACAATTGGTAGAATTGGAATATTTGGAACTATATCGCCTAATCCTTCAACAGCTGAAGTCACAGAAATAGGAGGCGTAATAATTCCGTCTGCCAAAAGTGTGGTAGCACCCAAAATGGTTGGGATTATTAATTTTCCTTTTCCAAATCGTTTAACCAAAGCATAAAGCGAGAAAACTCCACCTTCACCGTGATTATCTGCTGAAAGTGTCAGTAATACATATTTGAAAGTTGTTTGAAAAGTAAGTGTCCAAAATATACACGAAATCCCTCCATAAACCAATAATTTCGATATTTCTCTTTGCCCTATAATGGCTTTCATAACATATAACGGACTGGTTCCTATATCTCCGTAAATAATTCCGAGCGCCACCAAAAGGGAAGCTGCTGTTACTTTTTGAACCGTTGATTTATTCATTTTGTTTTAATTTATATTCTTTTAATTCATTTTTTTAGAGCACAAAAAGCCCTATATGAGATGCTTGCACACTTCAAGTTTTATTCTTTTTTTGAATATTTTAATTGATTTTAACTAGTGTTAAACCGGTATCCTACACCGGATTCTGTGATAATAAATTTAGGATGATTGGGGTCTTCTTCAATTTTCTTTCGAAGTTGCGCAACAAAGACACGCAAGTATTGCGTTTGATCGGCATAGCTGTTTCCCCAAACCTGTTTCAATAAATATTGATGGGTTAATACTCGTCCCTCATTTTTTATAAAAATAGAAAGTAAATTATATTCAGTCGTTGTGAGTTTCAAAATTTCATTATTCAACCTCACAATTCGAGAAGCCAAATCAATTGAAACCGAACCAAACTCAATTATAGGTTCCTTTTCATCGGTAACCGAATTTCGCAAAGCAGTTCGAATTCTAGCTAGTAATTCTTGAGTACGAAACGGTTTAGTCAAATAATCATTGGCTCCATTATCAAGCGCTTTTACAATCTCTTCTTCGGCACTTTTCACCGTTAAAATAATAATTGGATTGTTATACCATTCGCGTAATCGTTTCAAAACAACTTGTCCGTCTTCATCAGGCAAACCTAAATCAAGAATAACCAAATCCGGCTGATGATTTGCTACCATAGACAATCCTTCTTTTGCATTGACGGCAAAAATTGTTCTATAGTCATTTGAATTCAACGTGATTTCAAGTAGTTTTCTAATTTGAATTTCATCATCAATGACTAATATTTGAGCACTATTATTCATTTGAAATTTCTTTGGTATTCATAGTTAAAGTTTGAAAATTTAGTGTAAAAACTGAACCTCCCTCTTCTCTGTTTTCGAGTGTTACTTTTCCGTGTTGTGCTTCGACAAATCCTTTCACGATAGACAAACCAAGACCTGTTCCACCGGTTTTGGAATTTTGAAGACGATAAAACTTATCAAACACCTTGTCTATTTCATTTTCTGGAAAACCAATGCCATCATCTGCAATTGTGATTACACAAGGGTATAATTTATCGGGATTGTATTCAAAATCAACATCCACATTATAGGAGACTTTAATTTCTATTTTTGCTCCTTTGGGTGTATATTGTGATGCATTAAAAACCAAATTAAAAATAATCTGTTGCATCAAGCCATAATCCAATTTAAAAAGCGGCAAATTTTCGTCTGTTTTTACGACTACTTTATGAAATTGCAGGTCATCCTTTAAATGATCCAAGACATTATAAATCAATTCTTCTAGATCGCACCAATCCATTTTAGCTTCAATAACCCCCGACTCTAATCGGGACATATTCAGTAAATTTTCGACCTGATGATTCAATCTCAAAGATGCTTTCTCTATTTCTGCATATAAATTTTCTTTATTTTCTTCAGAAATATGCACTGATTTGCTTTGAATAGTATCTATAGCTCCCATTATCGTAGAAATAGGTGTTCTCAATTCGTGGGATAAAGAATCAAGTAAGGCGTTGTAAAGTTTCATAGTATTAACCCTAACTTCCTTTACCTGTAATATTTTTTCCGCTCTTCTGATTTTATTAGTCAAAACCGCATTTACTAGAGCAATAATGAAGAATAGCACCAATAACAAAGAATCTTCGGCATCACTAATATGAAAAGTATAATAGGGCTGAATGAAGAAAAAATTCAATATCAATGCACATAAAACAGCACTAAGGAGTAGTGGTAAAATTGACAAAAACATTGACAATATTGAAACTACAACCAGTAAAATATAACCTACAATTTTATAATCTAAATAATCTCGGGTAAATAAACACAGTGAAGCTACTATACCAATAGATAGTATGCTTACTAAATATTGATTTTTTATTTTGATTTGATCCAAAATACTACTCATACCCTAGTCTTTATTTGTTAATACAAAGTTAAAGGATATGATGTAAGTATTTTATAATATAACAAACTAGAATATAAAGATTTTATAAAGATTTACTTTATTAACCAATATGAATTAAGTTTCAACAAAGAGAATGCAAACTTTTCTGCTTAAACACTCAATAGTTTAAAATAAAATGTACTCCCCAAGCCCAATTCACTTTCAACTCCTATTGTACCTCCTTGGGCTTCAATAAACTCTTTGGATATAGCCAATCCCAATCCAGTACCCGTTTTGTGACTTCCTGGAATTTGAAAATATTTATCAAAAACTTTAGTTAAATAACGATTATCAATTCCTTTTCCGGTATCAATAACCGTAAACGAAATTTGATGGTTATCACTTTCCAATTTCACTCTTATTATGCTTTTTTCGGAAGAATAACGAATGGCATTAGTCAAAAAATTAATCAGCACCCAAGATGTTTTTTCACTATCCGCTTTTACCATAGGAAGATTATCACCTGTTTCTACAAGCAATTCTATCTGTTTTTGATCTGCTTGTATTTTCACTGCTTCGGTGGCATAATGCACAATTTCATAAGGGTTGCTTTTTTCTATGTTAAGTTTTATATTACCGGTTTCAACCTGCGTAAGTTCTAATAATTCTCCGGTAATTTTCAACAAACGCTCACCGTCGTCTTTGATACTTTCTATCAGGTGTTTTTGCTCATTATTCATAGGTCCTGTTTGCTCATTTTCCAATAAATTCAAACTTAATTTCATAGTTGAAATAGGTGTCTTTAATTCGTGTGAAATGGTCGCTATAAAATTGGTTTTGGCAAAATCCAATTCTTTAAATGGAGTGATGTTTCTCAAGATAATCACATCACCAATATCAATTGTTTGGTCTTCGCCTGTGGGCTGAATTGTTATGTTTACTTTTTCTTTTTCAAAATAACTTTCTTTTCCATCGGCAAAAATTTTCATAGGCAGCGCTTTCCGCCCATGTAAACCACCTTCATTCTCACTATTTTTATCAATTAATGATTTCATCAAATCATTTGTCAAGGCTAAGTTTTTTGCCGTTTTTCCAAGCACGTCTTCCGACTTTAATCCGATGATTTTCAAAGCTTCATCATTAACAAACAAAACCATATCTTGATTATCTAATCCAATAATAGGATCATTCATCTTATTAATTAAAGTTTCCAATCTTTTCTTTTCAAACAATAATTTATAAAGGTTGCTATCGTGGTACTCTTCTAATTTCTGTGCCATTGTGTTGAATGACTTTGCCAAATCGCCAAACTCATTATGACTCATAAAATGCACTCTTTCTGAATAGTTTTTTTTGGCAATCTCTTTGATACTCGCCGTAAGTTCCTTAATTGGGTCTGCTATATTATTGGGCAAGTTCACCAACAGATTAAAGGCTATCAAAAAGCAAAGTGTTCCTGTTATCGCAATCCACATATTAGCGGTTTCGGCAGTGTGTTTGGCGATATCACTTTTTTGTTTAATAGCAGCCATATTCAGCTTCATAATCGCGAAGATATCTTGTCGAATTTGACTTTTTAATCTTTCATCAGCTCTATTTGTTTTCAAAAGATTGAAACTTTTTTGCAAATTTAGAGTTGCATCATGTTCACCAACTTCGGTAATATTATTTGACTGCTTATTGAGATTTTTTTCAAAAATAACAATCGAACTCTCTGCATTATTACTTATGTCATCTAATGAAAGTAACATATTTCTCGAATATTCCAATGTATTATAATTGGCTTTCAATATATTCTCAGTGTCTTTTTTTATCGAAAAAATATAAAAAGCACTCACTAACGTCAGGATGATTATCAGTAAAAACAACAATCCGACACCTAGATTTAATTTAGTTTTAATTTTCATGAGAAGATAATATTTGTTTTTTAAAGCAACATGGTATCGCCATTCTTCAATTATTTTTTCGTTTTAGAATCATGACAATTTCATTTTATGATAGAATTACAAGGTCAATATTAGATAATGATAAATTATTCAACAACCGATTGAAAATAGTAGTCGATAATATCACTTTAAACAAACTAAAATGAGGTTTTCCCACACAAACCGTTGTGATTTGCTTTTGTTCCACAATTTTTAGTATACCATCGCTAATGTTTTTATTCTCGATTTTAATTACCTCAGCTCCTAATTGTGTTGCTAATTTAAAATTGTTTATCAAATGTCGTTGTTTGTCAAGTGCTATTTTATCAGGACTCTCTTTCGGTGTTTCCACATATAACACATACCAGTCACTATTGTAATAACTGGCCAATCGTGCTGTTTTTCGAATAACTATTTTTGCAGTTTTCTCGTTACTGCTAATACAGGCCAATAACTTCTCATGTCGTAAAGCATGGTTTTTAGGAACTTCACTCTCCACTTTCCTAACTACTTGACTAGCCACTTCACGCAAAGCCAATTCCCGCAATTGCAAAATTTGGTCAGACTTGAAAAAATTGTTCAAAGCAGTCTGAATTTTATCGGGGGAATAAATTTTTCCTTCTTTCAATCGATCGATCAAATCCTCCGAAGTCAAATCAATATTGACCACCTCATCAGCCAATCGCAAGACATTATCAGGAACTCTCTCCTTGACATCAACATTGGTAATTTGCTTTACACTTTCATTTAAACTCTCAATATGCTGAATATTTACTGCCGAAATCACATTAATCCCAGCATCTAAAATCTCCAAAACATCCTGCCAACGTTTTTCATTCTTACTGCCTTCAATATTCGTATGAGCAAGTTCATCAACAATCACCACCTCTGGACGCAAATTAATAATAGCCTGCAAATCCATTTCTTCAAGCTGTTTTCCTTTATAGAAAAGAGTTCGTCTTGGAATAATTGGTAAACCTTCTACCAAATCCTGAGTTTCTTTACGATTGTGAGTCTCGACATAACCAATTTTTACATCAATTCCATTTCGTAACAGCGTATGGGCTTCCTGCAACATCCTGAAAGTTTTGCCCACACCAGCACTCATCCCAATATAGACTTTAAACTTCCCTTTACGTGATTTTTGAATTAAATCGAGAAAGTGTTTGACATTATTTTCTTTTTCGTAGTCCATAAGTTAACTAACAGTTGAATCCTTTTATTTACAATAAAAACTTTTTAAACCATTAAGAAACTAAGTTTCAATAAACTTAATCACTTAATGGTTTCAATAAAAATTTACTCTTTATTGACCAATTTTAAATTGAAATCGCCAAAGATGTAGTTATACACACATTGTTATCAGTAGGATTGTTATCCCTCAAAAAAATATCATCTTTACTATTCAAAGTTCGGGCTTCTAATCTAAAAATTACATTATCTACTGGCAAATAATCAAAATTTGCCGAGAAACCATAGGTTTTAAAACCGTTTGGAGTTCCTGTTGCGATAATTACTCCTTTTTCATCTTGATAATATTCACCTCTGACAGCCAATTGAATTTTGTTCGTTGGCTTGTACTGAATGATTGCAGATGGAGTATACCAAACATCGTAATCACTACTTCCTTTAGCAGATTGTTGTGATCCAATATCAAAACCAGCAATAACACTTGTTTTATCGGTCAATTTAAATGTTCCGAAAAAATCATTAAAATAACGCCATTTCTTGTCAATATCAGGTTGCTCATTTCCAACATAAGTACTCCAGTTTAATGCCACTTTTGCCGTTGGTTTAAATACCACCTGAGTTCCAAAAGCTGGCGTATGATTGCCATCGATTTTTTGGATACATTGCCAACCGTTCAAATACATTGCCGCCAAATACCATTTTTCCGATTCAGAAGTATATCCAACTTTAATCCCTGTTTCATAATATGGAGAATTATCGGCTCCAATACTTCTGGTCAAAGTCATACAATCTTTTCCAATTGCGCTTTCAGATCCAATATGTGATGGCATAACTCCTGCATCAATCCAAAGATTATTGTCTTTTGAAATTTTAACACCCACATTAGCTTCATAAACGTTTTTCAACAAATCTTGTTCCGCAGCCATATTGTATTGTGCATACGTTCCAGCCATAAGGGCCAAATTCCCCCGAACATTTTCTTTTGTATAATTCATTTTGGCCATACCCAAATTCAAATTCACTTCGTTGGATCGATTGTAACTGTAAATAAATCCTGGTTTGGTATGATTATCCGGTTTCCCAAAATCATAACTGTAATACACATCCACATAACCAGAGAAAGTAATTGGATTTTTTGATTCTTCTTGAGCGTTTATTGTCGTAAAACCAAAAGCTATAAAAGCTGTAACTATTATTTTTTTCATTTAATTATTTTTAGGAGCTAATCCAGCTGTCCACTATATCTTTCCTTGCCTAAAGGAGGCAAGGAAAGGATGCCGTTTCCATCTGGGCTAGGGCATCTCGTTTTTAAAGATATTTTTTTTACTTGGCACTCGTTCTTTTAAATTGATATTGCCATTGCAATTGATGTTGCTATTAAAATTACCGTTGCAATTGATATTGATATTGGCATTGAAACTATTTCAACTCATCCAAGGCTACATTCAACTCTAAAACATTTACGGTTGAAGTTCCCATTAAAGTTGGTTTATTGATTTTGGTTTCGACCAATGCTTTTACTTTTTCTTCAGAAAGGTTTCTAACTTTTGCTACTCTTTTTACTTGGATCAAAGCGCCTTCTGGAGAAATATTAGGATCCAAACCACTCCCCGAAGCCGTCACCATATCTGATGGAATCTCCGATTTTTTCAAATACGGATGCGCTATCAAAAAAGCATCAATTCTTTTTTGAACCAACGCCAAATATTCAGAATTGCTCGGGCCTTTGTTGCTTCCTGCACTTCCCGCAGCATTATAATCAACCGCCGACGGTCGTCCCCAGAAATAATTGGGTTTGTCAAATTTTTGACCAATTTTTTGATAGCCTACTACTTTTCCATTTACAGAAATGGTTTCTCCTTTTCCCTTATTTGGGGCAAATTGTGCAATTCCTAAAATTGCCATCGTATAAATAACCGAGAATAAAACTACCGTTAACGCGGTGAATTTTAATATTGAAAATATATTTTTCATTTTTTTAAATTTTCTAAGGTTCTGAGTTTCTAAGGCTCTAAGATTCTTAGCATCTTAGAGCCTTAGAATTCTTTCTTTCTACATAAATAAAGCCACAGCCAAATCGATTATTTTGATTCCAATGAAAGGAACAATTATTCCCCCCAAACCGTAAATCAACAGATTCCTTTTCAAAATGGCACTAGCGCCGATTGGCTTATAATCAACCCCTCTCAATGCTAGCGGAATCAATATCGGAATGATAATTGCGTTGAAAATCACGGCAGATAAAATAGCGCTCTCAGGGCTATGCAGCTGCATAATATTCAATCCTTCGAGAGCCGGAATTGCAGTTATGAAAAGTGCAGGAACAATAGCAAAATATTTGGCAACATCGTTTGCAATCGAGAATGTGGTAAGAGTTCCTCTGGTCATTAACAGTTGTTTACCAATTTCAATAATCTCAATTAACTTAGTTGGATCATTGTCTAGATCGACCATATTACCAGCTTCTTTGGCTGCTTGCGTTCCACTATTCATTGCCACACCTACATCGGCTTGGGCAAGAGCGGGAGCATCATTGGTACCATCCCCCATCATCGCTACCAATTTACCGTTTTGTTGTTCGTTTTTGATGTAATTCATTTTGTCCTCAGGTTTGGCTTCGGCAATAAAATCATCAACACCTGCTTTTTCGGCAATAAATTTGGCTGTCAAAGGATTATCTCCGGTAACCATCACAGTTTTTACACCCATTTTTCTCAAACGTTCAAAACGTTCTTTCATTCCAGTTTTGATAATATCCTGCAATTCAATAACTCCTTGAACTTCACTATTTTTCAAAACTACTAATGGTGTTCCCCCATTTGAAGATATAGTTATAACCTTTTCGGCAATATCGCCTGGAAAAACCTTACCAGCTTGCAGCGCAATATTTTTGGCAGCATCCTGGGCTCCTTTTCTAATATTGGTTCCGTCTTTTAAAACAACTCCACTAGTTCTGGTTTCAGCAGTAAATTTTATTAAAGTAGCTCCTTCAATTGATAACTTTTGAGCCAATTCCAATCCAGCCAATTCCACAATACTTTTCCCTTCCGGAGTATCATCAGCTAGTGAACTCAATACTGCAGACTTAATAAAATCTTCTAGCATAACTCCTTTTGCAGGATAAAAATTAGTTGCTTTTCTGTTCCCGATAGTGATTGTACCTGTTTTATCCAAAAGCAATACATCAATATCACCGGCTGTTTCCACTGCTTTTCCAGATTTTGTAATTACATTGGCACGCAATGCTCTATCCATACCCGCAATTCCGATAGCAGATAATAATCCACCAATAGTTGTTGGAATTAAACATACAAAAAGAGAAATGAAAGCTGCGATTGTAATTGGTGCGTTGGCGTAATCAGCAAAGGGTTTCAAAGTCACGCAAACAATTACAAATATTAGGGTAAACGCTGCCAAAAGAATTGTCAAAGCAATTTCATTTGGTGTTTTCTGACGACTTGCTCCTTCTACCAAAGCAATCATCTTGTCCAAAAAACTTTCTCCTGGCTCTGATGTTACGATTACTTTAATTTTATCCGATAATACTTTTGTCCCTCCTGTAACCGATGATTTGTCTCCACCAGCTTCTCTAATTACGGGAGCACTTTCACCTGTAATGGCACTTTCATCTATAGTAGCCAATCCTTCAATGATTTCTCCATCAGTTGCAATCAAATCCCCAGCTTCACAGATGAAAACATCACCTTTTTTTAGTTCAGATGAACTGATGTTTTTGATTTCGCCATTGGCTAAAACTTGTCTCGCTGGTGTTTCTTCTCGCGTTTTTCTCAAACTGTCCGCTTGTGCTTTTCCACGGGCTTCAGCAATGGCTTCGGCAAAATTGGCAAATAAAAGCGTTGCCAGTAAAATAAAGAATACAATAAAATTATAAGCAAAACTGCCTTGGTCATGAGCGCCAAACAAAATGGCTATACACACAGCAAACATAATGGCAGTACCGATTTCTACGGTAAACATTACCGGGTTTTTGAACATTGTTTTTGGGTTCAGCTTAACAAAAGACTGCATTAAGGCTTCTTTTACCTGCTTGCTTTCAAACAATGATTTGGATTTATTTTTAGTCATTTTTTTATATTATTTTAATGTAAAATACTCCGCTAAAGGTCCAAGTGCCAATGCTGGAAAGAAAGACAAAGCGGCAATAATCGCGATTACGGCAAAAACCATCACACCAAAAATAGTAGTATCCGTTTTTAAAGTTCCTGCACTTTCTGGAATGTATTTTTTATTGGCTAATAATCCTGCAATAGCCAGTGGTCCAATTATAGGAATGAAACGACTCAATAATAATACAATCCCTGTCGTGATATTCCAAAACGGATTATTATCTCCCAAACCTTCAAAACCAGAACCGTTATTGGCAGCACTCGATGTGTATTCGTATAGCATTTCTGAAAATCCATGGTGTCCGGGATTGTTTAGCCAACCAGTTGCGTTTCCGCTAAACCAATAACCCATTGCGGTATCATTGGCAGCAAAATAGGAAGCCAAAGCCGTTCCTGATAATATCAATAACGGATGAAGAATAGCAATGATAGCAGCGATTTTCACTTCTCTGGCTTCAATTTTCTTTCCTAAAAATTCTGGTGTTCGTCCCACCATTAAACCTGAAATAAATACAGCCAAAATTATAAAAATGTAAAAATTCAACCACCCTACTCCACAACCGCCATAAAAGGCATTGACCATCATTGCCAATAATTGCATCGCTCCAGAAACTGGCATCGAACTATCGTGCATACTATTAACAGAACCTGTAGAAATCACAGTGGTCGCAATGCTCCAGAATCCAGAAATAGCAGGCCCAAATCGGACTTCCTTTCCTTCCATAGCACCTGTAGTTTGAGAGACGCCCATTTTTTCTATGGCAGGATTTCCGTTTAACTCACTGATAACTGTCGGTATTACCAAGAGTAAAAACCCAACTGTCATTACTCCAAAAACGATATAAGACAATTTTCTTTTGTTAAGGAAAAAACCCAAGGCAAAAATCATTGCAAAAGGAATGATTAATTGTGCCCACAATTCCACCGCATTTGTAAAATACGTAGGGTTTTCGAATGGATGTGCCGAATTGGCTCCAAAAAAACCACCTCCATTTGTACCAATATGTTTGATTCCAATAAATGCAGCGGCAGGGCCACGAGAAACTTCAACAGTATCGCCTTGTAAAGTCACGATTTTATCTTTCCCTTCAAATGTCATAGGTGTTCCGCTAAATACTAGAACAACTGCAACAATAGCAGAAAGAGGTAATAAAATACGGGTACAACTTTTGATGAAAAAATTATAAAAGTTACCTAGTTTATCCGTGGTTTTCTCCCTCATGGCTACAAAAACCATAGCGGCGGCGGCCATTCCTGTACCTGCTGAAACAAATTGTAGGAACATTAAAAACAATTGGGACAAATAAGACAATCCCGTCTCTCCCGAATAATGCTGCAAATTACAGTTCACAACAAATGAGATGGCTGTATTGAATGCCAAATCCGATGTCATCGATGGATTAGCATCTGGATTTAAAGGTAAATTTCCCTGAAAAATTAAAATAAAAAAGCATAGAAAGAACCAAAACATATTAACACTCAACAGTGCTTTTAAATGTTGTTTCCAGTTCATCTCTTCAATAGAATTGATACCACTGATTTTGAAAATATTTTTTTCTATTGGGTTGAAAATGGCATCGAGCATCGTTTTATCTCCCAAATAAACTTTGGCAATATATCTTCCAACAGGAATTGCCAAAACTATCGAGATGATGAAAATACTGATGACGCCAAAAAATTCTGTGTTCATAATTTAAGTTTAGATTATAGATTTTAAAACTTCTCAGGTTTAATTAGTACATAAACTAAATAACCGAAAACAGCGATCGAAATAATAAATAGTGCTGTCATAATTATATTTTTTCAAAAAATTCGACGGATTTAAAACAAATCGCAAAGAGTAAAGCTCCTAATGCTAGTAAAAGAATTGTAATTATCATTTTTATTAAAATAAAGGTTAGATTTAAAGTCCTGAGCTATTGATTTGCTTAATATATTCTGCCTTTAACACTTTTGGAAACAGATTGGAAATACTGCAATGACGCAGTTCCAAAAAAGAAGAAACCGAAAAAACATATACATTCGAAATAGCATTTTTAGTTTCGTTGCTTCCTGTTTCGAAGAGTCGTTCAGCCAATGCTAAACATTTTTTTGCCCGATTTATATTTCCAGTAATAATTGCCGTTTTTGTGATTTCGGCAAAACGTTCTGCCTGTTTGTAAAACGTTGTGACTTGATTTTTCATAAGTATGAATTTTTATGTTCTTCATCCCTTATGCCAAAAAGCATTCCTAAAAAAATAAAAAAATGTAAAGTATTGTTATTTATGACATTGTCATTTTTAAGTCAAAAAAAGACATAAAAAAAGCCTATCAAAATGATAGGCTTTTCTCAAAACGATAATTTTATTATTGAATATTGTATTCGTCTAATTTTCGGTAAAGTGTTGCAACACCTATTTCGAGTAAGCGAGCAGCTTCGGCTTTATTACCCTTGGTGTAGTTCAATACTTTTTGGATATGAAGTTTTTCAACGCTTTGCATTGAAAATGCCGACAATGTTTTGCTTGTATGATCCATTTGGTGCTGAATTTCATAAGGCAAAACATCTTGTGTCAAAATATCATCAGCCACTAAAATTACAGAACGTTCTATCACATTTCTCAATTCACGAACATTCCCAGGCCAATGGTAAGTTTCCAATTTAGACATAAAATCATGATCAATACTCAAAGTCTTTTTATTGCCTCTTGATGAAAATTGCTCCACAAAATAATTGGTTAACGGTACAATATCTTTTACTCTTTCTCGTAATGGTGGAATTTTAATTTCGAAAATATTCAATCTAAAGTACAAATCCGAACGAAAACGGTGTTCTTCACTTTCAGTTTTTAAGTCTCTGTTGGTTGCTGCAATCAATCTGAAATTTGATTTCCTCGGAGTTGTATCGCCAATTTGTATATATTCATTCGTTTCCAGAACCCTTAACAATTTAGCTTGCAGTTCTAATGGCATCTCCCCTATTTCATCCAGGAATAAAGTTCCCCCATTGGCTTCTTCAATAAATCCTTTCTTATCCTTCATGGCTCCAGTAAAAGCCCCTTGCTTGTGTCCAAACAATTCGCTTTCCAGAATTTCCTTGCTGAAAGTACTGCAATTTAACGCTACAAACGATTTTCCTGCTCTGTTACTGTTTTCGTGAATGGCTTGCGCGAAAACTTCCTTTCCAGTTCCTGTTTCACCAGTTAAAAGTACGGTTGAATCTGTTTTGGAAACTTTTTTGGCCAAATCAATTATTTGCTCTAATCCTTTTGATTTTCCTATAATGCCGTCAAAAGAATATTTATCAGAAATTCGTTTTTCGAGTTGTTTGACTTTCTTTTGAAGCTGTACTTTTTCCAAGGCTTTGTACAATAACGGTATAATCTTATCATTATCATCACCTTTTACTATATAATCGAAAGCTCCATTTTTCATTGCTTGCACACCATCCGAAATTTTGCCAAAAGCAGTCAGTAGAATGACCTCTGTTAATGGAAATACAGATTTAATTTTTTGAAGAAAATCAACACCATTTCCATCGGGAAGTTTGACATCACATAGAATAACATCAATATCATTAATTTCCAATTTCTTGAAACCTGACTTTAAATCAGGAGCTTCAAATACATCAAAACCTTCTGATTTTATGATTCGAGCAAGAAGATGACGTAATTTTTCTTCGTCGTCAATAATGAGGATATTTTTCAAAATTGTATTTTGTGAGTTTAATTATCAAAATTAGTTATTTTAGTTATTTGTTATAGAAATTCTTTAAAATAGTTTGGTTAAATAGTAATACCATAATTTCCCTATTCTCTTTTATGATATTCCTCATAAAAATTCAATTTAAAAAAATTCAATTTATTACTTTTACAATCTCAAAATAAAATCAATACCGAGCGTTTCGGAATTAAACATATAAATCCAATGTCTGCAATAAAAAAAGATTACAAAAGAATTACCACCAAGTCTTTAATAGATATGAAATCCAATGGTGAAAAAATTTCCATGTTAACCGCCTATGATTATACCATGGCYAAAATTGTGGATACCGCTGGGATTGACGTAATTTTAGTTGGAGATTCAGCCTCCAATGTTATGGCGGGTCACGAAACGACTTTACCTATTACATTGGACCAAATGATATATCATGCATCATCTGTGGTTAGAGCTGTCGAAAGAGCTTTAGTAGTTGTTGATTTACCTTTTGGAAGTTACCAATCTGATTCTAAAGAGGCTTTACGTTCTTCTATCAGAATCATGAAAGAAAGTGGTGGTCACGCTGTGAAATTGGAAGGTGGTAAAGAAATCAAAGAATCCATCAAAAAAATCTTGAATGCAGGAATTCCTGTTATGGGACATTTAGGATTAACTCCCCAATCTATTTATAAATTTGGCACTTATACTGTTCGTGCCAAAGAAGAACAAGAAGCTGAAAAATTAATTGAAGATGCCATATTACTGGAAAAATTAGGTTGTTTTGCAATTGTTATCGAAAAAGTTCCTGCAAATTTAGCCGAAAAAGTAGCCAAAAGTATCTCTATTCCTGTTATCGGAATTGGTGCTGGTGGTGGTGTTGACGGACAAGTATTGGTTATTCATGATATGTTGGGTATGAATAATGAATTCAGTCCTCGTTTCTTGAGACGTTACATGAATTTATACGAAGGAATGACTTCTGCCATCAGTCAATACGTCGAAGATGTAAAATCAGAGGATTTTCCAAACGAGAAAGAACAATATTAATATTGATTTTTAGATTGTTGGATTATTCGATTATTTGATTAAAAATATATTATGCATCGATTTAAGGATTTAGAAATATGGAAACTAAGCAGAAAGTTTTGTTCTGATATTTATATTGTCACTTCAAATTTCCCAGACTCAGAAAAATTTGGTTTAACAAACCAACTTCGTCGTGCTTCAGTATCCGTTCCCTCTAATATAGTAGAAGGTTGTTTTAGAAGTAGTAATAAAGATTTTTCTAGATTCCTTGAAATTGCGATTGGTTCTATTTATGAAATTGAAACACAACTATTAATTTCTTTAGATTTGGGTTATATAGACCACCTAAAACTAGATGAATTATCCTTCACTATTAACAAGATAATTAAAATGACGTCCAAATTTCGTTCAACGTTGAACTAAATTTCAACCTCTCCAAAAATCTAAAAATCCAACAATCTAAAAATCATTCTTTTGAAAATAATTTCAAATAAAAACAATCTCCAAATCCTACATGAAGACAATCACTTAATTGTGGTTAATAAACGTGTAGGTGATATAGTGCAAGGAGATAAAACGGGAGACAAGCCATTGAGCGATGTTGTAAAAGAATATATTAAAGACAAATACAACAAGCCCGGTGAGGTATTTCTGGGAGTGGTACATCGCTTGGATAGGCCAACTACCGGAATTGTAGTTTTTGCCCGAACCAGTAAAGCCTTGACTCGTATGAATGAATTATTCAGCAACAGGGAAACTCAAAAAACATATTGGGCGGTAGTCAAAAACAGGCCTTCCAAAAATGAAGATACTCTTGTTCATTACATCAAAAGAAACGAGAAAAATAATACTTCAAAAGCACACTCAAAAGAAGTTCCTGATAGTAAATTGGCTAGTTTGGAGTATAAAATCATCAAAGAACTGGACAATTATTACGGACTCGAAATTCAACTACACACAGGCAGACACCACCAAATACGAGCGCAATTATCAGCAATTGGTTCTCCAATAAAAGGGGATTTAAAATATGGTTTTGACAGAAGTAATCCTGACGGTGGAATCCATCTTCATGCCCGAAAACTGGTATTTGTACATCCTGTTTCGAAAGAAGAAACCACTATTATTGCCCCTACACCAGACGAAGTAATTTGGAAGGCCATTTAATATTTTAATGAAAAAAATATTATAATATGAATATTAAATTTTAACTTGCAGTATATAAAGTAATCTGTTTTGCAATGAGTTACAAATTAAACATTAGTTCAAGAAAAGAAGCTTTAGTTAAATTGTTGGATGTAATTATCAAGCATGAAAATGAGATCATTCAAGCCTTACATGATGATTTCAAAAAACCTCCTTTTGAATCGATTGCCACCGAAACCAATTATGTCATATCCGAATTAAAAGACACTATAAAAAACATTGGAAAATGGAGTAAAATTAAAAGAGTTTTTCCTTCTATACTAAATTTTCCATCAACTGATTATATCGTTAAAGAGCCCTACGGCAAAGTTTTGATTATTGCCCCTTGGAATTATCCTTTTCAATTAGCGATTTGTCCTTTGGTAGCCGCAGTAGCTGCGGGTAACCAAGTGACCTTAAAACCTTCGGAATTGACGCCAAGAACATCAGCTATACTGCTCAAAATTGTCGAAAAAGCTTTCCAACATCAGCATGTAAAAGTAGTTGAAGGTGGTGTCGAAACCGCACAAAAATTACTGGCACAGCGATGGGATTATATTTTCTTTACCGGAAGTGTTGCAGTTGGAAAAATTGTTGCCAAAGCTGCCGCAGAACACCTCACTCCTGTAACCCTTGAACTAGGTGGAAAAAACCCTTGTATTATTGATGAAACAGCTAATTTAAAATTAGCTGCAAAGAGAATTGTTTGGGGAAAATTTTTGAATGCAGGACAAACTTGTATTGCCCCGGATTATATTTTGATTCAAGAAGACATGAAGAGTCATTTTGTTGAATTTTTGAAAAAAGAAATCACAAAATCTTATGGTAAAAACCCAAAAGAATCTCCAGATTTTGCTCGGATTGTAAACGAAAAAAACTGTCACCGATTAATGAGTTTGATTGAACCAGAAAAAGTGATTTTTGGTGGGGAAACTGACATCGAAGATTGTTACATCTCTCCAACTCTAATTGAAGAAAATTCTCTCGATAGTTTACTGATGGAAGAAGAAATATTTGGACCAATATTACCAATAATCACCTATAAAAACGAAAAGGAAATAGCGCAAACTATTTCAAAATACGAGAAACCATTAGCACTATATATTTTTACAGACGATAGAAAATTTGCCCGAAAGATAGTTACCAATTTTTCATTTGGAGGTGGTTGTATTAATGATACGGTTATTCATTTTGCAAATAAAAGACTCCCTTTCGGAGGTGTTGGTCATAGCGGAATTGGTGCATACCATGGTAAATTAAGCTTTGATACTTTTTCACATCAAAAAGGAATTGTAAAAAAAGCTAATTGGTTGGATTTGGACTTACGATACGCACCTTATGAAAAAAAAATAGATACCTTAAAGAAAATTTTTAATTGGCTCTAACTATAAAAAATTGATTGCAAATCTATAAACACCTAGAAATTATTTCTTTCAAAATTATTAATCTTATTTTATTGTTTTTTTTTTAGGAATTCTGATATATATCAAGTACTTTTCTTTTCTGGTTATCAGACTATTCAAACCTATTTAAAGACAAATCCAAAAAATGACTTGTCGATTGTTACTCACAAAAAAATCAGAGCTAGTTGCTCAAAATTTCACGATTAGTGTGACTACTATATGTACAACATTTGTCTAAGCAAGATTTTGACTCCTTAAAAGTAAAAAAAATAGTAATTTTACCCTCTGAATCCAAAATCACCATAATTTTAGATTATTGTATCCAAAAAAAATTATGGAGAACGGTATTTAATGAAATCTATTTTAAAATAAAGCTTAATTTAACCAACATAATTGACCAACATAATTAACCTAATCAAAATGAACGAAACCCAAGAAAGATTATACGATATTGAAAAAAACGGATACCAAATAGATTTTGCAAATATTTTTAATCATGCCTTCGAAAATTATAAAAAGATTGCGCTATATGCTGGATTAGTACTTTTTATTTTCAGTGTTTTATTTGCCATTTTTATTGGAGTATCATTAGCATCTGTAATAGGTGTAACTGCAATGACAAAAGAACTTTCTCCAGAAAAATTGAAAATTGAAAACCTTTCCGAATCCAATTACTTAATTTTTGGTATTACTTCACTTATTGCGTCCTGCTTATTAAGCCCTTTTCAGGCAGCATTCTTAAAAATGGCACATTGTGGGGATCGAGATGAGGAGTTTCATGTTTCTGATTTATTTGGTTATTATAAACTTCCATATCTTAAAGAAATTATCGTGTCCTCCTTCTTAATTTCATCGATTGGTTTTGCTCAAGCTACTTTGTTTTCATATGTGCATTTAGAACTTCTTGGAACAGTTACAACTTATTTTATTTCTTATATTACTCTCCTTGCAATCCCACTAATTGTTTTTGGGGACTTAAAAGCAATCGAAGCTATTAAATACAGTATTTTACTTATCTTCAAACAACCTTTGGTTATATTAGGATTAATAATAGTTGCGTTTATTGGTTCATTAGTAGGTTTTATAGGATGTTGCATTGGTGTATTTTTTACTTTACCCTTTCTCTATTCAATGAATTATGCTATCTATTCTGATATTGTAGGCATTGATGCTCCTCGTGAAATTCAGTAAACAGTACTAACAAGATAAATGCTATCTACTAATCTGATTAAATTTTTAAGAACATATACAATTAAAAAGTAACCTTGAAACTATGTTATTATTTTGTAACATACTACTCTCTTTAAACTTCAACTTTTCTTTATCAAGCTTAGTTTGCATACCTATGCTATTAAGCCTCGAGTCAACACATTTAATATTTACAAACCACAGAAATGTAATTTTATTAATATTCCTTGTTATCATAATAATAGCATTATTGTATTCTAATTCAAGGATAAATTATATTTTAAAAAACATAGATAACCTTCCAACAGAAGAATCAGATAAACGAGAATACCAACTTTATTTATTGTTTCTTGGATTAATAATTCCATTTTTTGAAATTCTATTTGAATTATTTCATGTAAGACCTAAAAGTCTGTTAATAATCAACTTTTCAATAGGCTGTTTTTTTCTGTTACTGTTTTTAATAAGCGAAAAATCAAAATACTTATACAATAGAATTAAAACTATTTTCATATACTTATTTTATCTTTATTCGCTATTAGTTGGATACAATATTGTTTTTCGTCATGATGATATTATCCCTACTTATGCATTTATAGTTTTATTTCTATTTTCATACATTATCATTAAACCAATAAAAAAATATTGGATATTTTCAGGCCTTGTCTTTTGCTATTTATTTCTAATTTATGCTTTTGATTTGATTCCTGTCAAAAGGGGTATTATACTGATCAATTTCGGTCTTATGGTATTTATTATAAACTATGTAAGACACGTCTCATTAGCAAAAATTCAAGAGAAATTTAATTTTACCAATGAAATTGTAAACAAGGGAAATTCGCTCACCATAGCCACAAACAAAGAAGGCGAAGTTACTTTTTGTAGTGACACCATTACTTCAATATTAGGATATACTCCAAATGAAGTTATGGGATTGAGGTTTTGGAAACTGACAGAAGATCCTGAATTTATTGGAATTGATTATCATACAAATTTTGTGGACAATCGACTATACGTTAGAAAATTAAAATGTAAAAATGGGGAATATAAATTCATACAATGGATTGACAAACAGTTCTCTGAAGATTCCATAATTGGAATTGGTCAAGATATAACCAATGAAATAAAAATACGAAATCAGTACGAAACCTTAATTCAAACTGCCGTCGATATCATTTTTGAAGCAGATTACAAAGGAAACTTTACTTTCGTAAATGATTATGCCATAAAAATTTTGGGATATTCCAAAGAAGAATTTCTTCTCAAAGATTTCCAATCTATTATTCATAAAAACTATGTACAAAATACAATGAGTTTTTATAAAAATATTCAATATTTTGAAGATAATTATACTACTCTTGAATTTCCAATCATCAAAAAAAATGGTGAGGCAATTTGGGTTTCACAAAATGTTTTTGTCAGAAAAAATAGTTTTGGAGAAATATCTGGATATTCAGGTATTGCGAGAGATATCACATTATTCAAAAACTTAGAAGAAGAAAAAAACAAAAGACAAGAAAAAATAGAAAAATACAGTAAAACTCTAAAAAATATTGCTGTATTAAATCATTCAAATTCTGAAACCTTCGAAAACACCATTTATAAAATCCTGAAAGAAATAGCTTTAGCATTGGGAATTAGTAGAGCTGGTTATTGGTCATATGAACAAGACCATATCAGCAGTACAAAAATATATGACTCCAAAACAAATGATATTGAAAATACCACTCGTTTTTACAAAAATGAAAATCCAACTTATTTTAAAAAAATAGAGAACAAACAACAAGTAGTGTTGTCAAACATTAGATCCCATTCTACCAACAATAAAAAAAATGACAACTACATTTATAAACACAATCTCTTTTCCACACTGGATACACCTGTCGTTATTGACGGAGAACTAAAAGGGATTCTTTCTTTTGAAGCAACACAAGAAATCAAAAATTGGGACAATGAAGATATTAATTTTGCCAAATCTATTTCTGATTTAATTGTAATCGCATTAACCTCTCAAATGCGCTTCGAAATAGAACAAAGACTGGCCTATAAAAGTGAACTACTTTTAGTTATCAATAAAAACACAAATCAATTTTTATTACAAAAAAGTACTAGTAAACTCATTATGGGAATTATAAATGAGATAGGAAAAATAACCCTATCCGAACGTATTTCCTACTTTAAGAAAGATCCAAAAACTCATTTGTTTGACCAAAAATGCATGTGGACAAATGAGCTACAAGATTTTGACACAGTGCATCCTAAATTACAGAATCTCTCCTTTTCTGAATTTGATAATAATATAAAAGATATATCACCACAACAATTTTTTGAAAGCATTAAGGATAAAGTACAAAATGAAAAAGTAAAATCATATTTAGAGAGTTTAAACCCAAACTCTATGTTATTTTTTCCAGTTTTTATAAAAAATGAATTTGATGGATTTTTTGCTTTCGATGATTCTACCAAGGAACGTATTTGGAGTAACGATGAAATTTCCATTTTACATTTATTGGTAAAAAATATATCCTCCTCTATCGAAAGAAATATAAACGAGGCCATTATTGAAGAAAGTGAAGAACGATTCAGATTACTTGCCAATAACATTCCGGGTACTGTATTTTTATCTAATTATGACGAAAAGTACACCAAAATTTATCTAAACGATGAAATAGAAAAGCTAACTGGTTATCCAAAATCTGATTTCTTAGAAAATAAAATATATTATATAGACTTAATCCTTCCAGAAGATTTAGAAAATGTTTTATCCAAAAATAAGATTGCCTTAGAAGAGAAAAAACCATTGCATGTTATTTATCGAATTATCCATAAAAATGGTTCAATAATCTGGGTAGAAGAGTTTGGAGATTCGATCATAAAGAATGGTGAAATTGCTTTCATGGAAGGTATATTAATTGATATTACTGAAAAGAAAAATAATGAATCCATTGTCAAAGAAAAAGAATTGGCAGAAGCTGCAAATAAAGCCAAATCAGAATTTCTTGCCAACATGAGTCATGAAATACGAACTCCATTAAACGGAATCATTGGCTATACCGATTTATTAATGAATTCAAAACTGGAAAACACCCAAAAACAGTACATGAACACCATTAACCAATCGGCTAATATTTTATTGGAAGTGGTAAATGACATTTTGGATTTTTCAAAAATTGAATCAGGAAAACTAGAACTCAATATAGAAAAATACTGTGTCGACGATATTATTCTTCAAATAAAAGAATTAATCAATTATCAAGCCCATTCCAAAAATTTAGAAATAAACTACATTATCGATGAAAATGTACCAAAATACATTTGGGTAGATTATATACGATTGAAACAAGTACTTATCAATCTATTAACCAATGCAGTCAAATTTACCCAAAAAGGAAAAATTGACCTTACCATTTCAGCATTAGAAATTCAAAAAAGTCAAACTCTATTGCGCTTTTCAGTTAAAGATACAGGAATTGGAATTCGAAAAAACAACCAAAAAATAATTTTTCAAGCCTTTTCACAAGAAGACAGTTCTACCACCAAAAAATTTGGAGGAACAGGATTAGGATTGACTATTTCCAATCAATTGCTTGGATTAATGAACAGTAAATTACAGATTAGTAGTCAATTCAATATAGGAAGTACTTTTTTCTTTGATATAAAGCTAAAAAGCAGCAATAAATCAAAACAAAAAAAAGCAATAGATAGTGAAAAAAGTATTTTGGAAAATCGTATTTTAACCTTAGAAAATGAGGAACCAAAAATATTGATTGTTGAAGATAACAAAATCAATATGCTCTTGACCAAAACATTAGTCAAACAGATTATTCCAAAATGTACTATCTATGAATCTGTTGATGGAGAAAAGGCACTTGTAAAAGCATTGGAAGTTATTCCAGATATCGTTTTAATGGATATCCAAATGCCTTTAGTCAATGGTTATGAAGCGACGAAACAAATTCGAGAAATCGATCAATTTAAAGACACAATTATTATAGCTCTTACTGCAGGAACCGTAATGGGGGAAAAAGAAAAATGTATAGAAGTGGGTATGAATGATTATGTACCAAAACCTATTGTAAAAAAAACACTTGAAGATATTTTAGAAAAATGGTTAAAAGCTAAAAGCAACGTATTATAAAATTGCCATGATTTCAAAATCATAAAGTAGATGGAGAATGGCAATAACTTATTCTTATAAAACTAATACTATCTAGATATGAAATGGATTGGCAGAAGACAAAGCGATAATGTAGAAGACCGCAGAGGAATGTCCTCTGGAGGCAAAACCATTGTTGGTGGAGGAATAATTGGAATAATTATTTTACTTGTAAATGTTTTTGGTGGAGAAAATGCTCAAATGATAACACCTATTTTAGAGCAATTCAACCAACAGCAAACTACCCAAACCGAAACTAGGCCATTGACAGAATCGGAAAAAACAGAGGGAGAATTTGTCAAAACGTTATTGGCAGATAATGAAGATGTTTGGACCCAAATCTTTGAAGAAAATGGTCTCACATTTGAAGCACCAAAACTTATACTTTTTAGTGGTCAGGTTGAAACAGCTTGCGGGGGAGCCAGTTCGGCTTCCGGACCTTTTTATTGTCCTGGAGACAGAACCATTTATATGGATATGTCTTTTTTTGAGGAACTTCGAACCAAGTTTGGAGCCAAAGGAGGTGATTTTGCAGTCGCATATGTAATCGCTCATGAATTTGGGCACCATATACAAACTTTATTAGGAACCTCTGGAAAAGTGCATCAATTACAACAAAACAAAAGCGAAAAAGAAGGCAACAAACTTTCTGTTGCTTTAGAATTACAAGCTGACTTTTATGCAGGTCTTTGGACACATTATAACGAAAATAAAAATGCCATGCTCGAAGAGGGCGATATTGAGGAAGCATTGAGCGCCGCAAATGCCGTTGGCGATGATGCCATTCAGAAAAAAATGCAGGGTCAAGTTGTTCCTGATTCCTTTACCCACGGAACCTCCGAGCAAAGGATGTATTGGTTCAATCGTGGTTTTGAAAGTGGAGATATCAAAAAAGGAGATACTTTTTCGCAGATGGAGTAAATCGGAATTTCATCAATGTTATTTTCAAAATTATTAACATCTCATCTACGATTCAACAACATCCGATCTATCTTTAAGTAAACAAGTAAGGTAATCAAAGGCAGATCGAAAAAAATAGCAGTACCTTTGCGCCAACTTAAAGGAGTAAACTAAATAAATAGTGTTTACTTCATAAACAATATTTATGTCATTCAATTCATTAGGATTATCTGATGCTTTATTAAAAGCCATCAGCAAAAAAGGATATACAACTCCTTCCCCAATACAACAAAAAGCAATTCCACCTATTTTAGAAGGTAAAGATGTATTAGCATCTGCACAGACAGGTACTGGAAAAACAGCAGGATTTACATTGCCCATATTACAATTATTATCTCAGGGGAAACACCTAAGCCACAGACCCGTTCGTGCTTTAATTTTAACCCCAACAAGAGAACTAGCTGCACAAATATTAGCCAATATAAAAGAATATAGTACATTTTTAGATTTACGCAGTACCGTAATTTTTGGTGGCGTAAATCAAAACCCACAAGTAAGTCAACTACGCCAAGGAGTTGATATTCTTGTTGCAACACCTGGTCGATTAATCGATTTACAAAATCAAGGGCTAATTTCGCTTTCAAAAGTAGAAATCTTGGTTTTGGATGAAGCGGACCGAATGCTGGACATGGGTTTTTTAAGAGATATTGAGCGCGTTATGAAAGTATTGCCTCCAAAAAGACAAAACTTACTATTTTCGGCCACTTTTTCAAAAGACATTAAGAAACTGGCAATGGGTATTCTGCACCATCCGGTTCAAGTTGAAGCCACTCCCGAAAACACAACTGTTGATGCTATTATTCAAAAAATATATCCTGTTGCAAAAGAGAAAAAAACAGAATTGATCATTAAACTTATTACTGATGGTAACTGGAAACAGATTTTGGTGTTTACACGTACCAAACAGGGTGCCAACAAACTTACAGAAAGTATGATTAGTTCTGGTATCAAAGCAGCAGCCATCCATGGCAATAAAGGTCAAGGAGCCCGAACCAAAGCACTTGCAGGTTTCAAAAACGGAAGCCTAACAGCTTTGGTTGCTACAGATATAGCGGCCCGAGGTTTGGATATCCCATTATTACCGCATGTTGTTAATTTTGAATTACCCAATATTCCAGAAGATTATGTCCACAGAATTGGTCGAACAGGAAGAGCTGGCGCAAGTGGAGAAGCTATTTCTTTATTTAGTCCAGACGAAACCGCTTTTTTACGCGATATCGAGAAATTGGTTGGCTTAAAATTACCTAAAGAAAACATTAAAGGTTTTGAGCCAGACCCTAATGCATCAACTGAACCAATCAAACAAGGTCAAGGGAGACAACAACGCAATTCAACTCCTAAGAAACCAAAAACGGATACAACAAGCAGAAGCAATACTAGTTTTGGTCCAAGACGTCCAAGTCAAAATAATGACAGACGATCTAATCGATAAAATTATCTAAAAACGGGAGTTGTTTTTTTGGAGCAGAATAATTTCATTTCTTTTGAAAATAACTCCCGCTTTATGTTGCAATCTTTTCCTTTTTAAAGAAAAAAGGAAAAGGATTTCCACTGCAATCGGGGCTAAAATACATGTTTTTTATTTCTTTCAAATTTTCAAAAAATCAAAAAAAACACATTCAAAATCAGCCTAATAACATTAACCCAACCATCCATCACGATCCAAACTTCGATATTGAATGGCTTCCGAAATATGGGAAGAACCAACCAGATCTACCCCTTCTAAATCAGCAATTGTTCTAGATACTTTCAAAATCCTGTCAAAAGCTCGGGCAGAAAGATTCAATCTTTCCATAGCAGTTTTCAACAGTTGTAATGAAGCGTCATCTAGTGCGCAATGCTCCCGTATTTGTTTCGAACTCATTTGTGCATTATAATGAATATGCTCCATTTCTTCGAATCTTTTGGATTGGATTTCACGAGCCGAAGTAACACGTTTCCTGATTTCTACGCTGCTTTCCCCATTTCTTTTTTCGGTTAATTTATCAAAAGGAACAGGTGTTACTTCAATATGAATATCAATCCTATCTAATAAGGGACCCGAAATTTTACTCAAATAACGGGTCATTTCATGAGGAGATGAAGTGTTGGGAGAATCCGGGTCATTAAAAAACCCACTAGGGCTCGGGTTCATACTGGCCACCAACATAAATGACGAGGGATAGGTTATCGTAAATTTTGCCCTTGAAATGGTTACTTCCCTATCTTCCAATGGTTGTCGCATTACTTCCAGTACTTCCCGCTTAAACTCTGGCAATTCATCCAAAAACAAAACCCCATTGTGCGCCAACGAAATTTCGCCTGGTTGCGGATAACTTCCACCACCCACAAGCGCCACACTAGAAGCTGTATGATGTGGACTACGAAACGGCCGCTGATTCATTAATCCCACATCCTTTACTTTTCCGGCAACACTATGAATTTTTGTAGTTTCCAAAGCCTCTTTCAAAGTCATTGGAGGCAAAATACTCGGCAATCGTTTAGCAATCATCGTTTTTCCGGAACCTGGAGGTCCTATCAAAATTATATTATGTCCCCCCGCAGCCGCAATTTCCATACAACGCTTTATGGATTCTTGTCCACGTACTTCGGAAAAATCAAATTCCGGGAAATCTAAGGTTTTATAAAATTCATCACGAGTATTAATAACCGTGGGGTCGAGTGTTCCTTTTCCTTCAAAAAAATCAATGACTTCCAATACATTTTCCACACCATACACATCAAGACCGGCAACAATAGCCGCTTCTTTTACGTTTTGTTTGGGCAGGAAAAAACCTTTAAAACCTTCTTCTTTGGCTTTAATGGCAATAGGAAGTCCCCCTTTTATAGGCTGTAAACTTCCGTCTAGCGAGAGTTCCCCCATAATGAGGTATTTACCCACTTCATCTGATTTGATTTGCCCCGATGCGGCAAGAATCCCTATAGCAAGTGTCAAATCATAGGCAGAACCTTCCTTCCTTAAATCGGCGGGAGCCATGTTGATGGTTATTTTTTTAACTGGAAGATTATACCCATTATTTTTTAATGCGGCTGCAATGCGGTAACTGCTTTCTTTTATTGCATTATCAGGCAAACCTACCAAATGGTAGCCTACGCCTTTATCAATATTCACTTCCACAGTGATCGTAGTTGCTTCTACTCCAAAAACGGCACTTCCGTAAACTTTGATTAACATATAGTATAGTTTTATTTAAATGTAAACACTATTTTACTTTAAAACAAAAATATTTAATCAAATTCCTACTTATATAACATTTTAGTACCTAAATGTACTTTAAATTACGAATACACCAACCCTATTTGTTCCCTTACTTTATCCACAATTGTAATAAGATCCAAACTGTTTTGATGTGACCAAAGTTCACTTTCTATTTTATTTGCTCTGATGCAGGCATGACATTCTTCGATTTCATAGGTATAGCCTTTGCCAAGTGTAGGTCTTTTGAATTTCTCTTTATGGCCGTCATGAATCAATGTGTACGATTCCGTCATGTACCAAGGAGAGTTAAGATTAATTCGGCCTTGCGTACCACTTATGGTAGCTTTAAGATTAGAAGAAGATAAAAAACTGGAGTGCAATATCGCTTGTGCAGTTTCATATTGTAAAATGATAGATGTTTGCAAGTCGGCACCAGTGGAATGAAAATTGGATTTAGCTACAATCTCTTTTGGAATTCCCAACATCAAATAGGCCAAAAACAACGGATAAACACCAACATCCATCAATGAACCACCTCCGAGTTTTATATTGGTCATTCGGTTGTCTTCGAGGTTTTCGACTGCAAAAGCAAAATCCGCATTAAGGTATTTCACATCACCTATTACTCCGTTTTGAACGTGGTACAGTACTTCACGAACCGAAGGATTAAAACGAGTCCAGAACGCCTCCATGAAAAATTTATTATACTTTTTAGCCGTTGAAATCATTTGCAAAGCATCTTGATAATGCAACGCAATTGGCTTTTCACACAGCACATGCTTATTGTTTTGCAATGCTTTGATAGTTAGTTCGGCATGTGAATCGTGTGGTGTGGCAATATAAAGAATATCGATATTTTCGTCTTGAAAAAGTTCGTCATACGAACCATAAGCTTTTGAACATTGGAAATGATTGGCAAACTCTTGAGCTTTGTTCAGATTTCTGGAAGCAACTCCACAAAGCTCAGCCGATTCCACCAATTGCAATTCGCTGGCGAATTTATTGGCAATCTTTCCCAAACCTACAATTCCCCATTTTATTTTTATATTATATCCCATTGAAACTTTTTTTTTAACACAGTAAATATAAGGGTTTTGAAGAAAAACTAAACTGCATTTGATATGGTTACCGTAAAAATTAACCACAAAGTATATTAAGATTTACACTAAGCTTACAAAGCTTTGCGAACCTTCTGCCTACTTTGTGGTTAAACTTAGGGTTTGTCTCTCCCAATGAATCTTTCTTTTCCGAGCAAAAAATTTATGGCTCTCAAAACATTCTTATCAATGGATTCCTCCGTTTTTAAAAAGGACAAGTACCGAACGATTTCCAATTGCAATGATGCTCGTAAACTATCGAATATTCTTTGTGCCTCTGGATTATCCCTTAATGCAGTGATTAGTTTGGGATGCATCGGAATCACCCTTTCTTCTGGATCAAAAGTAATTTCAAAGTTGGCAGTATCGCCAACTTCTTTCTTGGCCATTTTCCTCATGGGCGTATTTAGGTACAACCGCCAATGACCACTATATTTTATTAAGGTTTGAATAAATTCGTGCCCTTCAATTTTTATTTTAACCGGAATTTTTCCTTTGTCTTTTTTGGCTTCCTTAAAAATAGAGGTCAAAACAGTATCTGGTAAAAAAACAAACGGGTTCACTCCTATTATTTGAATTTCTGCAGAAAATTTATTTGTTCCCATATACATATTTAAAGAATAAAGCGTTCCAATGTTGCAATAAAGTTTCTTGTAATGCGCATTTTAATTAAAATATAAATTTCTAGTTTTCAATTAGAGCATTGTATAGCTAACGAAAATACAAATTAAAAATTGACTTTTTCTAAACTTAAAATAAGCAAAAATTACATTTTGCTTGTTTTAGTTATTATTTTTATATTTGAAAGAAAGACTAATCGAACCAAGACATTTGGTCTATAAACGAGTTGATGGTCATTTTAAAATGCCAACTTCAATAATAAAAAGCATACAAGTAAAAATGAAAATAGTTGAATACTCTTTTGGAGATTTTTTTATTACAACTGACAAAACTAAATTGGACATTGTTGCCATTCACGACTTTTTATCAAAGCATTCAGGATGGAGTGACAATATTCCTTTTGATAGAGTAAAAATTTCTATCGACAATTCACTAAACTTTGGACTATTTCATAAAGACAAGCAAATCGGCTTTGCAAGAGTGATTTCCGATTATTCAACTATTGCTTATTTAGGTGACATTTATGTTTTAGACAATTATCGTGGGCAGGGAATTTCAAAAAAGCTAATGGAAGTCATAATGGGACATCCCAACTTACAAGGATTGAGGCGCTGGATCTTGCTGACGTCAACAGCGGATTGGCTTTATGAAAAATATGGTTTTAATAAATTGCCAAAACCAGAATTATATATGGAGCTTTTTGACCCTAATGTTTATAAAGATAAATAAAAAATAAGTTGATATAACTACAACGAATCGAGAGCTTTAATACAAAAAAAAACGATGACTCAAAGAGAAAAAATAAATCAAGCCATAACTCATTTTGTGAAAGGCGGAGATACTAGTGATGTACAATTATTGGAAAAAGTACTTCATAATGATTTTAGAGTTACCAATAATGGTTTCATGGGAATGCCCGGCGTAACAATTATTGACAAAGAAAAATACTTATCAAATATAAAAGAAGGTGTTTTTGGTGGATTGCCAAGGAAAATGATTATTGAAAGCATTGACGAAAGTGACTCTATCGCTATGGTAAAACTACGATTGGAAAGTGCTGAAAATTATTTTGTTTCGTATAACTCTCTCGTATTAGACACAGACAATGAATGGAAGATCATCAATAATCTTGCGATTGTTGAATCCAAAAAATGAATTTCAAAATAATCACAAAGAACAAGCTCGTTTAAATAGTTTTTAAACGAGCTTGTGTTTTTAAGCAAAATGATGCATTTATGGAGTTCTCTTTTTAATTTGTATTTTCGTTTAACAGAAAATAAGCAACTACAAAAAACTAAAAACAAATAAAATGAAACTACCTCCATACGATATTTTCCCAATTATCACCGGTGACAAAATCTCGTTGCGAAAAATTGGGAGTGAAGATATTGAAGATATTATTGAAATTTCATTTTATGATTCCATTCAGGCAGCCACTTTTCAAGAAGCAACAGAAATGCAGGCTAAAATAAATAAAGACTATATTGATGGAAATTCCATTCATTGGGGCATTGCAAACAATTCAACAAATAAATTTATTGGGACTTGTGGTTATTATCGTGGACTTGACAAAGGAGCAGGAGAACTTGGTTGCCTTTTATTGCCTCAATATCGTGGCCAAGGTTTTATGACTTCGGCTATGTTATTGGCTATCGACTTTGGAATAAATACTATTGAACTAAAACGGATTTGGGCAGTAACTACTAAACAAAATGAAAAAGCAATAAAACTTCTTGAGAACCTTAACTTTATTAAAATCGCAGATTTAAATGATAACGAAATTGAATACGAATTAAAACATAATGCATAATTTTTTCTCAAATGAATAATCGTGTGGATTTAAATCACCATTCGTTATCCAGATTTAGGCACAAATGGCCAATACTCTAAAGATTTTGTTTTCAATATTACCACTACATTCAATAATTCAACACAATAGTAAAAAAGTATTATGCAAAAAGCAAAACAACCTACAGAATCCGAATTTTTAAATTATGAAATCATCTTACATCTCTAGAAAATTATTATATCTTTTATGCCGAGTTTTACTCTTTTATTTTTTGAGTATTGTAATCTTCACTACTGTTTCCGGTTTAACCAAAAATTTTCATTTAGCAGATCATCTATCTATTTTAATCACTTCGATTCTAACCTTTTTCTTAGTAATACTTTTTGCAAAATGGAATAAACTGACTTTAAGTGAAATTGGGATAAAAATTCAAAAAAACAGCTTACCAAGATTCTTGAGTGGTTTTGCAATTGGAATTTTCATGGTAATTATTCAGGTTTTAATAGTATCGAATTTTGCCGAAGTAAAATTCACTTTGTCTCCAAATACTTCTGCACTCGATTTAGTTTCATCCACATCACTTTATTTTATTATTGCTTGCAGAGAAGAATTGGTTTTTCGCTCTTACTCATTAAGAAGCCTAGCCTAGCCTATTCTATAAATCCCTTTTTTGCATTAATTATCATAACGATAATCTTTATCTTAGAACATGTCATTTCTGGCATGTCATGGAAAATGTCAATTTTGGGACCAGGACTTGGAGGTGTTTTATTTGGTTTAGCCGCGCTCAAAACGAAAGGTTTAGCTTTGCCATTAGGATTACACTTTTCCTGGAATTTCACCCAATGGTTATTTGGTTTTAAAAATAATAATGGGGTTTGGAGGGAAATAGTTGAAAAAGGACAAGAAACGCATGCTGAAAATATTGCATTGACAGGATTCGTTATAGCAATGACCATTGGTATTACATCATTACTTTTATTTTACAAAAAGGAAAAAATATAAATAATACCCTAAACTCAATATTATTGAGCTCAACCTCCACTTAAGTTTTAGTATACTGACAAAACAAATCCTCTTTATGATTTTGTAGCAAATTGTAATGCAGAAACAAGTAAATTCTTTAAATTTGATTCAAATAATTTAAAGAAAATACCATGGGACTATTTAATGCCATTCTGGGCAATGCATCGGAAGTAAATATTGAAAACCTTTCGAAGGAATTTGAACCTTTATTGATAGATGGTGAAAGTATAGAGAAAGGATACAAAGTGATTAAAGATATGTTTGTTTTCACTAATAAAAGACTGATTTTGGTCGAAAAACAATTGGTAGGCAGTAAAGTCGATTATCTTTCGATTCCCTATACTTCTATTAAAAAATTCTCTAAAGAAAGTGCCGGAATTCTAGATATGGATGCCGAATTAAAGATTTGGTTGGCTGGAGAAGCGGATCCAATTTCTAAACAATTTGGCAAAGGCGGAAATAACATCAATGAAGTGTACCAAATCCTGAGCCAACATATTTTGAAGTAATTTTAGGATAAGAAAATAGATGAAAGAAGCAAGAATAAAGATTTTTGTCGTGACTCTTTCATCTTGCTTCTTTCTTCTTTTATCTTAACTCTTTTAAAACCTACCTCCTATGAAAATAATTATACGCACTTTTAAACTCAAGCTTAAGCACACTTTTACGATTTCGAGAGAGTCGCACGATATTCAGCCTACATTGATAGTGGAATTGCAAAGTGAGGGTTTTTCTGGTTTTGGTGAGGCGACTTCAAATCCATATTATAATATTACGGTGGACAGTATGAGGGCCCATTTGGAGGCTATTATTCCGTTTATAGAATCACACAATGACGAAACTCCTGAGGAATTCTGGGATGCCGCTTCGGCTTTATTAAAGAATGATATGTTTGCTTTATGTGCTTTGGATATGGCTTACAATGATTTGTATGCCAAGAAAAAAGGTAAAAAACTATACGAACTTTGGGGTAATTCTCCTTTGCACAATCCTAAGACCGATTATACGATTGGGATTGACAAATTGGATAAAATGGTAATGAAACTGAAAGAAATGCCTTGGCCAATCTATAAAATTAAACTAGGTACCAAAGATGATATTGCCATTGTTACTGAATTGCGTAAACATACCGATGCGCGTTTCCGAATTGATGCCAATTGTAGCTGGACTGTTACTGAAACCATTAATAATGCAATTGCTCTAAAAAAACTGGGGGTCGAATTCCTGGAACAGCCTATGAAAGCAGATCAATGGGCGGCACACAAAGAAGTTTTTAAACACTCTGTCCTACCTATTATTGCTGATGAAAGTTGCATTATTGAAGAAGATGTTGCTAAATGTCATAATCATTTTCATGGGGTGAATATAAAGCTAGTGAAATGTGGCGGTCTTACTCCTGCTAGAAGAATGATTGCTGAGGCCAAACAATATGGTATGAAAACAATGGTGGGTTGTATGACAGAATCTACGATTGGTATTTCGGCTATTGCACATTTACTGCCGGAGTTGGATTATGTAGACATGGATGGTGCTTTATTACTGTCTGAAGATATCGCCACTGGTGTTACTATTACTGACGGAATTATTCATTATGCAGATTCCAACGGAATTGGTGCTAGTTTAATAAACAGATAACAACTACAATATCATAAACGAATGCAGTTAAACGAGATTCCAAATAGAATATTTTACAAGAACGGAGAAGAGTTTCTGTACTTTGGTGGCACCAATTATTTGGGCGTAACTACCCTACCCGAGTTTCAAAATATACTGTTGGCTAGTTTCCAAAAATGGGGAACGAGCTATGGAAGTTCCCGTTCGGCAAACATCCAGTTGGAGATTTACAAAACTGCAGAAGATTTACTTGCTAAACAAATTGGTACCGAAGCCGCTGTTACAATTTCCTCTGGTATGCTGGCTGGAAAACTGGCTTTGGAACAACTACAACATACCAACGATTTGGTTTTTCATTTCCCAAATACACATCCCGCTTTATTGCATCCTTTTTCGTTACCACTAATTCAAAACGGAAAACTGAATCCATTTCTTCTGGATCCAACGGTTTCAAGAATCGGAATCGTTGCCGATGCTATACCTTCACTTGAAGTTACCCCTATTGATTTGAGTATTCTGCAAAATATTCCTAGTGATAAAGAAATTACTTTGCTGCTTGATGAATCACACAGTATCGGAATTTTAGGCGACCAGGGACAAGGCGTATTAAATCAATATGAACTTCCAAATGTTCATCATAAAATAATTATTGCATCACTGGGAAAAGCCATGGGTCTATCGGGTGGTATTATTGCTGGAGATTCTCAATTTATAGGAGATATAAAAAAACAACAAAATTTTGTAGGAGCCTCTGGAATGAATCCCGCCTTTTTGGAAACCTTTGTAAATGCTCAGACACTTTATCATTTGCAAAGACAACAACTAAAAGAAAATTTAAATTATGTTGCAAAGCATTTAATTCACAACGCTGCTTTTACATTTACCAAAGATTATCCAGCTATTTATTTTGATCATGAGGAACTACTTCAATTACTCTTCGGCAATAACATTATTCCAACATCCTTTCCATATCCAACAGCTTCTGGGAAATTGAGTCGGATTGTAATTAGCGCCCATCATACCAAAACTGACTTGGATAAAATGGTACAACAACTGAATGTTTTTACACAAATGAATTCCGGCTTTGAAGGAGACATTAGATTTGTATTATAGATTATTACATTTTTATTCAATAGGCTAGAATTAATTGCAAGCGTCAATTTTTTTTATAACAATGTACAACTCAATTATTAGATATGTAACTCCAAACTGATAATCCCGCAATAAATTTAAATAAACAGCTACAATTTATATATGCACCCTTTTGTATAGGGGGCGAAAAAACATCCAAAATTAAATTATTGTTATTTTTTAATGATTTTTACACCTCACACCTAAAATATAGGGGGTTCAAAATACAAAAATGATAAAAATAACAAACACACATCTGTTTTAACAGGGTGATTCAAATGATTTTTTATTTTTGCATCAAAAAAAATAATAAAATAATTCAAAATGCGAAAAATAGTTTTAAGTGTGATTCTCATCACGATTTTGGTACTATCCTATTGCTCTAATTACTTTTTAACAAAAAATCCAACAAACCTTTCTGAAATTTCAAAATTCGATACTGGAGATATTGCATGGATGCTAGTAGCTTCGGCATTAGTTTTATTAATGACTCCCGGATTAGGCTTCTTTTATGGTGGTATGGTCGGCAAAAAAAATGTCATCAGCACTATGCTTCAAAGCTTTATGGCCATGATTATCGTCACTATAGTATGGGTGCTTATTGCTTTTGGATTATCTTTTGGTCCATCTATAGGAGGAATAATAGGAAATCCTATTCCTTATATCTTTTTTCAAGGCGTTGGTATTGGTACCTCATGGAAATTAGCACCAACAATTCCCTTTTTATTATTCGCATTATTTCAGGCTAAATTCGCCATTATAACTCCCGCCATTGTAACAGGAGCCTTTGCAGAACGCATCCGTTTCTGGGCTTACCTATTATTCATGGTCTTATTTATTCTATTCGTTTATACCCCACTGGCCCACATGACTTGGCATCCAGACGGATTATTATACAATTTAGGAGTATTGGATTTTGCAGGAGGAACAGTAGTACACATGAGCGCTGGATGGGCAGCACTTGCTGGAGCCATCTTTCTAGGAAAACGAAAATCACCAAAACCAACACCCGCACGTATTACCTATGTATTATTAGGAACTGGTTTGTTATGGTTCGGATGGTTTGGCTTCAATGCTGGATCTGCCATGGGAGCCAATGGTCTTGCCTCTCAAGCTCTAGGAACTACAACTGTAGCTGCTGCCGCAGCCTCAATGGCTTGGGTATTTATTGACAAAATTATGGGACACAAACTTTCGGCTATGGGAGCTTGTATTGGGGCTGTAGTAGGACTAGTAACCATTACTCCTGCTGCTGGATATGTTAGTATGCCTCACGCAATCACAATCGGAATTATTGGAAGCATTATAAGCAACTGCATGGTTAGTAAATTTCATAAATTTAAAATCGACGATGCTTTAGACGTATTTGCTTGTCACGGTGTTGGTGGAATGGTCGGAATGGTACTAACAGGAGTTTTTGCTTCCAAAGATATCAACCCCGCCGTAATCGACCAAGGACTCGCTTTTGGAGAAACCAAATTATTTACTCATCAAATGATTGCTCTAGTTGGTGTTTCCATATTCGCTTTCACAATGTCATACTTTCTTTTTTATGTGGTTAACAAAATCACTCCTCTAAGAGTTTCTGAAGAAAAAGAACAACTAGGTTTGGACATCTCACAACATGGAGAATATTTATAAATTCCCCTTTCAACTATTAAACCAAGACACTCTAAGAAATTAGGGTGTTTTTTTTTTATACCCAATTCAACCACCAACTAACCCATCCAATTTCGTTATCTCTACCACATCAAGCCGAAAAAACCAGTTATTCCTTTTAAACATTAAAATCAAATTTAAACTAAACCAGCACAATCTAATAAATTCAAACCAAACAGATAAATCATCACATAATTTATAAATATTAAACATATTTTTAATAAATTTAACAAATTTACCTACAATGCTAAAAATAAAAAAAACCTCAAAACACCATTTACTACCGCCCAAACCGCCATAAATATTAAATATTAATCTCTGTTGAAATCCATCTCAGAAAAAATAATTTTAAGTTATCGTTAACAAAAAGTTCGCTTAATTACCAAAATCGGTGATAATTTCACGAATAATCAGTTAATCCAAGAACAAAACTTAAAAAAAACTTAAAATTTCATTAACACATTCTATTTTTTAACTTCAAAAATTAAACACCCATCAAAATATAGGGGTACGAAATACAATATCCGTAAAAATACTTGTATAGACCCCATATTTTTTGGAGGGTATAAAATCATTTGATACTTTTATAAAAAATTAAAAACCGAAAAACTATGCGAAAAATTATTTTAAGTGTGATTCTAATCACAATCCTGGTATTATCGATCTTTTCAATTCATTTACTAAATGAATCATCAAAACTAGGAGCACACGTTATTGAATTAAAATTAGACACTGGAGACACGGCTTGGATGATTGTAGCCACAGCTCTTGTATTATTAATGACACCAGGACTTGGATTCTTTTATGGTGGAATGGTAGGTAAAAAGAATGTTATCAGTACTATGTTACAAAGCTACATGGCTATGGTTATAGTAACCATATTATGGGTTGTAGTTGGTTTTGGACTTTGCTTTGGTCCTTCAATTGGAGGTTTTATTGGTGATCCAACTTCAAACCTATTTTTTAACGGCGTAAGTGCTAACACTGCTTGGGAATTAGCACCAACTATCCCTTTTATTTTATTTGCCTTGTTTCAAGCAAAATTCGCAATCATTACTCCTGCCTTAATCACTGGAGCTTTTGCTGAAAGAGTACGTTTTTGGGCTTACTTATTATTTATGGTATTGTTCATCTTATTTGTATATGCACCATTATGTCACATGACTTGGCATCCTGATGGTTTATTCTTCGGATGGGGAGTATTGGATTTTGCTGGAGGAACTGTAGTGCACATGAGTGCTGGTTGGGCTGCTCTAGCTGGTGCAATGTTCTTAGGAAAAAGAAAAGTGCAAAAAGCAAATCCTGCTCGTATCACTTATGTATTACTAGGAACTGGTTTATTATGGTTCGGTTGGTTCGGTTTCAACGCTGGATCTGCTGCTGGAGCTGGTAGTCTTGCTGCTCAAGCTTTAGGAACTACAACTGTAGCTGCCGCTGCCGCTGCAATGGGATGGGTATTTCTTGATAAAATCATGGGGCACAAACTTTCAGCAATGGGAGCTTCTATCGGTGCTGTAGTAGGATTGGTTGCCATTACGCCTGCCGCAGGATTCGTAAGCATTCCTCATGCAATGGCAATTGGTATCATCGCCAGTATTGTAAGTAATCTTGTTGTGAGCAAATTCCCTAAAGGAAAAATTGATGATGCTTTGGATGTATTTGCTTGTCACGGTGTTGGTGGTATGGTAGGTATGCTTTTAACAGGTGTTTTTGCATCAAAAGCCATAAACCCAATTGTTGGTGATAACCAAGGTTTAATTTTTGGTGACCCTACTTTATTTTTAATTCAATTGAAAGCATTAGTTCTTGTATCTATATTTGCTTTCAGTGTTTCTTATTTCTTGTTTTTTATTGTAAATAAAATCACTCCTTTAAGAGTTACTGAAGAAAGAGAAGAACTTGGATTAGACATTTCTCAACACGGAGAATTCTTATAAAACTCAATTTTCAAATACCTCAAAAAACACTCTAGAATTTATTTTAGAGTGTTTTTTTTATTATTATCTCACCAATTATTACAAAATATATGATGTTTTTAACACATACAGACCTATTATATTCTTAAATTTATTAGCCCATTTCAAAACAATAAAGCCCCTTAAATCCCCATCTTTCTTTCCCTACAAAATAGTGTCGTCCAGAATATAATTAAGAACAAATAAATTATACTATTATGGAACTAGAAATCGAACAAATTAGAGATCAACAGAAAGAAACTTGGAATAAATTTTCCCCCGGTTGGAAAAAATGGGATGAACTCACAATGGATTTCCTAAAACCCATGGGAGATGAAATCATCAAACTACTCAATTTAAAAAGCGACGATGTAGTTCTAGATGTCGCAGCAGGCACTGGAGAACCAGGCCTAACTATTGCATCTCATTTAAACGGAGGAAAAGTAATCTCAACTGACTTAGCCGAAGGAATGCTCGAAGTAGCCCAAGAAAATGCGAAAAAGAGAGGGATCAAAAATTTTGAAACCATAGTCTGTGACGTTAGCGAACTCCCCTTTGCTGATAATACTTTTGATGCCATTAGTTGCCGTTTTGGATTTATGTTTTTCCCAGACATGCAATTGGCCATAAAAGAAATGACACGAGTTCTAAAACCCGGAGGCAAAATTGCGTCCGCTGTTTGGAACATACCTGAAAAAAATTTCTGGATAACCGCCACTATGGGGACCATCAGCAAAAACATAGAAATACCTCCGCCTCCACCTGGAGCTCCCGGAATGTTTCGTTGTTCAAAAGCGGGATTTATGTCTGATTTATTTTCGCAAGCTGGTCTCAAAAATATTTCAGAAAATGAAGTTACAGGAAAATTAAATTGCAAAACAACCGATGTGTATTGGAGTCTAATGAATGATGTAGCCGCCCCTGTAGTTTCCGCCCTTAGCAAAACAGATGACATCATGAGACAAAAAATAAAAGAAGAAGTCTATTCACTAGTGAATCAAAAATATCCTGACAACAATGTCATTATTGATTCGAGTGCCCTTGTAATCTATGGTAAAAAATAACACCATAAAAAACTTTAAATTACAAACAAAACGACGCTTAAAAAAGTAATCCATGACACCATTACAAATTATAGTAACCATACTCGTTATGTTCCTTATAGCAGGTATTCGTATCGCACAAGAATATCAACGAGCAGTAGTATTTAGACTTGGTCGTTTCAAAAATATAATGGGTCCTGGAATTTATTGGATTATCCCTTTCATCGAAAGACAACAACGAGTAGACATTCGAACAAAAACTGTTGATCTGGAACAACAGGAAACCATTACAAAAGACAGTGTAACAATTAAAGTAAATGCAGTACTATGGTTCAAAATAACGAGTCCTGAAAATGCAATTATCAAAGTAGCCGACTACAATAAGGCTGTTTATCAATTTTCAGTTACCGCATTAAGAAACATTATCGGACAACATTCTCTTGACGAAGTATTGCGAGAAAGAGAGCAAATCAACGGAACACTTCAAAAAATTGTGGATTCTGCAACTGAACCTTGGGGAATAAAAATCGAAATGGTCGAAATGAAAGATGTCGAAATTCCTGAAGCAATGCAAAGAGCCATGGCACGTGAAGCGGAAGCAATTCGAGAAAAAAGAGCGAGAATTGTAAAAGCAGAAGCCGAACTGGAAGCATCCATAAAACTAACCCAAGGAGCCAAAAAAATGGAGGAAAGCCCAATTGCATTAGAATTAAGACGTATGCAAATGCTGGCTGAAATAGGCATCGACAACAATACAACTACCGTAATCCTTATACCATCAGACTTTACAAATGCGGCAAAAAGTTTAACAAAACTTGTTGATGAAAATAAACTAGACAAATCCTAAACTACATGGATACTCATATTGTTAAAATATTAAAAGCATTTTACATCACCCATGATGTAAAATGCTTTGTAACCGAAAGACCTGCTGGATACGATTTTAGCCCAGGTCAAGCTACCGATGTTTCCATAAACCTCCCCGAATGGGAAGATAAATTACGCCCTTTTACCTTTACCAATTTAAGGGAACAGAATTACCTCGAATTTATGATTAAAATTTACAAAGATCATGAAGGCGTGACCAATAAACTAGGAAGCATCAATGCAGGAACTGAATTAATACTTCACGATGTTTTCGGAGCCATTCAATACAAAGGAAAAGGGACTTTTATTGCCGGTGGCGCAGGTATCACCCCATTTATTTCTATTTTCCGTGATTTGTACAAAAAACAGTACTTAGTTGGTAATAAACTCATTTATAGCAACAAAACTTCAGAAGATGTAATTATGGCAGAGGAATTACAAAAAATGCTAAAGAAAGATTTTTTAAAAGTATACACCAGAGAAAATGTCATCGGATTTCAAGAAAAAAGAATAGATCGTAATTTCCTAATCGATACCATTTCAGACTTTAGTCAAAATTTTTATGTCTGCGGCCCCACTGATTTTGTAAAAAATATCACGAATCACCTATTAGATCTTGGCGCAACAGCAAGCACAGTAATTTTCGAAAAATAAAAACAATCAATTCATTAAAGCTCATTTGGGCGTAACCCCATAAGAAAAAGGGGCTTACTTATCGTTGTCTTTATTCGCCCCTTTCTCTTATGCGGTCGGGCTATCCGCGCTACTTCGGTAGCTAGCTTCCATCCCTTACGCGGCATTAGTATTTCACAAGATTATTTTGTTTTAATCAATATTCTTTTCATTTCACAAGCCCTTTTCAAAACTAGAAAAGAGTAACATATTTTACCATTTAATTCTATATAAGACCGTTACGTATTTTTTTTATATAAACAAACTATCTCTTATGCAAAAACAAGAAAGCCCTCCAAAATAAAATCTGGAAGGCTTTAATTTTAAATTCTATAATAATTTATTTTTTTATCAGGTTCAATGTTTTTGCGTTATCTCCCTGTCTAATTAATACGATATATTCCCCTGCAGGAAATTCTTCTCCGAAAACAATCGGTTGGTTTTCATTTTTTTCAATGCTTTTCACCTTACGCGCAAGCATGTCATAAACCAATACCTCAATTTTTTCAGTACCGCCTCCTTCCAAGACTAAAGTAAACTGATTTTCAGTTGGATTAGGAAAAACTTTTACGGCAAATTCAACAGGTTCTACATCTGTAGTTTCTACGAGTGTTTTATCAGATTGGAGCAATTTTGCATTAGAAACTGGAGCTTTACAGTTACTCGTACATTTACCCAAAAAATCTCCATGATTAAGATGCTCCTGTACAGCCGACTGATCAACGCAAATAGCCGTACAAGGATTCTTAGCGCTTCCCGTTTGATGACATAGAGCTACTTTAACTACACCACTATTACCCGCAAAACAACGCACATCTTCTGCATCAACTCTAGCTGCCAATTCATATGGAGTAGTATAAGAACATCCATTAGCATCCGTTACAGTAGCTACGAATCTTGCATCAGTCAAGAGCACCACATTTACGGAATAACTACCATTAATAGGATTTGAAGTAGACGAAGCAGCCACCGAATTTGTTGTGCAAGTAGTACCTGTTGACAGCGCTGCATTTGTATTCAATCCTGGAGTCCAAACCTCTTTCCCTGCCGTATTAACAAATCCACAGATTAGTTTACCACCTACCCTCACAGCAGCTGGTGCAACAGAAGGGCTTACGCCATTAACCATCGTTATTTTTATAGTATATGGAGCAGTTCCTCCAGATGGTGTTACCGTTATATTTGCAGACTGATCACCTGAATAACCAAAGTAGAGGGTGGATTTATCAGTAACAATAGTTGCAGACAAAGCTGACGGTTGCATAACGATATAAGAAGCTGTTTTTGTACAATTATTAGCATCCGTTACGGTAACATTATAAGTATCCGCTGCTAAACCAGTTATCGTTTGGGTTAAAGCTCCATTACTCCACAAATACGAATATGGGCTCTTGCCAAGGGCTGCTACAACTGTTGCTGTTCCTAAATTACCCGCATTACAAACATTATTGGTACCGGTAGCGCTAGCAGTCATTATTGATATAATAGTAATACTGGCTGTTGCAGAAGAACCATTATAATTGGAATTACCTTCAAATGTTGCCGTTGCAGTATAAGTTCCGGGAGCAGAAGGTGCCAAGGAAGAATTATAGGCACCTAAGCAATTTGTTCCAACATAGTTAAAAGTAAATGGAGTAGTAATAGTACTTCCACCGATACCAATTGCATGAGCTGTTACTGAATGAACATTATCATCAAAATCAAAAGTACCTCCTATTGCACTTACGCTAGTGTTGGCTTTACCTATCACTATTGCAACTGTTCCTGATTTATCAAGATAATTTGTACCTCCTACAAAATTCCAATTTGCAGTACCGCCTGGGGCATTTGTAAAACTAGAACCTAAAGTTAATGTACTACCAGTCGCTGTAGGATCAAGAGCAACTCCCACAACTGAGCCTGTTGCTCCATGTGGCAATGCATTATACACACCCGTATAGCCTGTAACAGTTACATCAGCATCGGCTTTCCCTATGCTATTATCTACCGTTCCGTTAGCATTATTGTAGTTTCCGGTGACATCGGTAAATACCCAAGCATCGCCAGTATATGTTCCAGCATCGGTATGTGTTGTACCACTTACCACCAATCCTGCTAGAGCTTCGGATAAAACTCCTTTAGCTGTTCCAATGGCGGTATGTGCCAAAGCATCGTAGGTAACACTGTAAGGCGTAACCAAAATTATTGGATTTGCTTTCCCGATTTCAAAAATCTTGCTGTCACTACTGCCCAAATAGTTCGCGGTTTCTGCATAAGTATAACTTGCCGTGGCCGTTCCAGCATCGGTGTTGTTCGAATAATCTGCCGGTGGGGTCAAATTCAATCCTCCCGCTCCCGTTACGCTAACTGTCGCCGGAGTTTGGGCCGAACCTGTGTAAGCGAAAGGTCCTCCATTAATCGTAACCACGGTGGTAGTAACTGCCTTGCCGATGGTAAAGTTCTTGCTGTCACTGCTGCTCAAATAGTTCGCGGTTTCCGTGTAAGTATAACTTGCTGTCGCCGTTCCAGCATCGGTGTTGTTCGAATAATCTGCCGGCGGAGTCAAATTCAATCCTCCCGCACCCGTTACGCTAACTGTCGCCGGAGTTTGGGCCGAACCTGTGTAAGTGAAAGGTCCTCCATTAATCGTAACCACGGTGGTAGTAACCGCCTTGCCGATTTCAAAAGTCTTGCTGTCGCTGCTGCTCAAATAGTTCGCGGTTTCCGCATAAGTATAACTTGCCGTGGCCGTTCCAGCATCGGTGTTGTTCGAATAATCTGCCGGTGGGGTCAAATTCAATCCTCCCGCACTCAATCCTCCCGCAC
>NZ_JBFUBE010000016.1:0-101175 GCF_056405915.1 Flavobacterium sp. P1_E4 | reverse complement strand
TTACAATCCATAGGACCGTCATCCTGCACGCGGCATGGCTGGATCAGGCTTGCGCCCATTGTCCAATATTCCTCACTGCTGCCTCCCGTAGGAGTCTGGTCCGTGTCTCAGTACCAGTGTGGGGGATCTCCCTCTCAGGACCCCTACCCATCGTAGCCTTGGTAAGCCGTTACCTTACCAACTAGCTAATGGGACGCATGCTCATCTTTTACCGTTGTGACTTTAATAGTTCAACCATGCGGTTGTACTATACTATGAGGTATTAATCCAAATTTCTCTGGGCTATCCCTCTGTAAAAGGTAGATTGCATACGCGTTACGCACCCGTGCGCCGGTCTCTTGGTCCGAAAACCAATACCCCTCGACTTGCATGTGTTAAGCCTGCCGCTAGCGTTCATCCTGAGCCAGGATCAAACTCTTCATCGTATATTGTTTGCTTAAATAAATTTAAGCTGTTAATTTTTGACTGAAGGTCTAGTGGTCATTATTCAAATCTTCCGATTCTATTACTCTTATTTTATTTGTTCCGATTTGCATCGGAACGGCTGTCAATTCAATATGTCTAGGAACGTGTTCTTCTTGTTTCTTATGCGCTAGTCTTTCGATTAGCGGGTGCAAAAGTACAAAGCTTTTTCTTTTCTCACAAGCTTTTTTGAATATTTTTTGAAAATAAATTTTCAGTTTCAATTCGTTTGCTTGTCAGTATGTGAAAGAACTTGTGCGTTGTTGCGGGTGCAAAAGTAGCTAGTTTATTCGTTTAAACAATGGCTTTTTACATTTATTTTACTTTAATTTTACAATTAATTTTTAACGCATTGATATATTGAAATTTACAGATAACCTTTTTTATCGATTTCAAAATTTCAATAGGCCGTTTCTGATAATTTAATCGATCTTGTTCCTTTTTGGTTTGTTTTGGGGCTGGAATGGCTTGAATATAATGTGGGGAAAACGGATTTCCGCGGATCTTTCCTTTTTCAAACCTCGTCTCCTATATATAAGGAGTGGATTTCCTCCCGTAAATGGATCTCCTATATATAGTGTGAATCTTTCACTTCCTTTCTTATGAAAAACCCGGGCCCTAGCCCAGATGGAAACGGCATCCTGTTGTCCCGGGGTTCGGGACAACAGATATAGTGGACAGCTGGAAATAGCTACTTAATTAATATCAAACAAAAAAGAGAGACAATTATCTTGGCGATAATTACCTCTCTTCTATCTATTAACTTATTAAGCTTTATTTTTTAATCCAAGCTTCGTCTAGCTTTTCATAATCTATGGGCTTTGCTGCTTCTTGCTTTCTTAGTCTGCCAGATTCAAAGCCCCTGACTAATATGGTCTCTATTAAATAGTCCTCATTGACTTCAAAAGGCTTGTACTGCATTTTTAAATCAATATCAAACATACTGGCAGTTGTATTGGACACAAATGCTTTAAAACCGCTTTTGAGATTCCGAATTAATTCATATGTTGTCGTTCCTGTTTGCCTATCTATTAATTTGACTAGGATTTGCCCTTGTTTTTTGGAAAGTTTTTTCAAACGAGCTTCAAACTCATTACTCAAATAATCCTCAACTATTTTGAAATATCTCTTTTTATCTCTTTTATTCGTAAATTTCTCCATGCCTCTATTTAATGAAGTCAATCTTTCGGCAGCGATTCTGGCGTATGGATAGGTAGCATAAACTCTTTTTTGCAGTAATAAAAATTGCTTTTTATCATCGGCGCTCATTTTATGTGTCTCGATTACTAATTCAGGAAGTACAATAGTATCACCAAATATGCTATCTGCTTCTGTTAAGACATATCCCATTTGAGTATTGTCATTTTTGGTGTCTTGCGCATAACCTGACAGTGATACGAAAAAAGAAAAAACTAAGATTCTATAAAGCTTCATGAAGAAATATTTTTAACACAAAATTATACATTAAATATAGAACTATAAAGACAAATTTCTAATTTAGCGAAAAAATAATTTATATGAGTACTGAATCAATATTGAAAGCATCATCCATTACCTTTTTAGAAAAATATTTGAATAATGCCTCGCCAACTGGCTTTGAAAGTGAAGGTCAAAAAATATGGATGGATTATTTAAAACCATACGTAGACACTTTTATTACTGATACCTACGGAACTGCCGTAGGAGTTATTAATCCTGACGCTCCATACAAAGTTGTCATAGAAGGTCATGCTGACGAAATTGCCTGGTATGTGAATTATATAACCGATGATGGTTTAGTATATGTAATTCGCAATGGTGGCTCTGATCATCAAATTGCTCCATCGAAACGTGTTAATATCCATACTAAAAATGGAATCGTAAAAGGTGTTTTTGGGTGGCCAGCCATACATACTCGAAACAGAGACAAGGAAGAGAATCCGAAGATTAGCAATATTTTTATTGATTTGGGTTGTGAAACCAAAGAACAGGTAGAAAAATTGGGAGTTCATGTAGGTTGTGTAATTACATATCCTGATGAATTTATGATTATGAATGAAAATAAATTCGTTTGTCGTGCCATAGATAATCGCATGGGAGGTTTTATGATTGCTGAAGTTGCCCGTTTATTGCACGAGAACAACATCAAATTGCCTTTTGGCTTATATATCACTAATGCCGTTCAAGAGGAAGTTGGTTTAAGAGGTGCCGAAATGATTACGCAAACCATCAAACCAAATGTAGCTATTGTTACTGATGTTTGTCACGATTCCACTACTCCGATGATTGACAAAAAAATTGAAGGTGATACAAAAATAGGTAAAGGGCCTGTTGTTACTTATGCTCCTGCTGTTCAAAATAATTTGAGAGAATTAATTCTAGATACAGCCGTTGAGAAAAACATTCCATTTCAACGTTTGGCTTCTTCAAGAGTTACAGGTACAGATACCGATGCATTTGCGTACAGCAATGGTGGTGTAGCCTCGGCTTTAATTTCGCTTCCGTTGCGATACATGCACACTACGGTTGAAATGGTCCACCGTGAGGATGTAGAAAATGTAATCAAATTGATTTATGAAACATTACTCAAGATTGAGAATAACGAAACGTTCTCTTATTTTAAATAAAAACGAAAGCATCATTTTATAATGGTGCTTTTTTTATGAAAAAGATTTTCTTTTTAATTGAATAGCTTAAACTTAGTTCTTCATTATGAATCCATTCTAACTACATTTAAAAAAATATAAAAAAATTAGTCCAAAACGTTACAAAAGACAGCTGTCAAATTGATTTATTATACCACATTAGTCATGTTTCTGTCGTAAATTTACGCATACTTTTAAATAAAATATTTTCGCATGGATGTTGAAATACTAGCCCGAATACAATTTGCCTTCACAATTGCCTTTCATTATATCTATCCCCCACTAAGTATAGGTATTGGATTGATAATGGTAATCATGGAAGGACTTTACCTTAAAACAAGAAATAAAGATTACGAAATTTTGACTCGCTTTTGGATCAAAATATTTGCATTGACCTTTGGGATAGGTGTTGCCACCGGAATTATTATGGAATTTGAATTTGGAACCAATTGGGCTGTGTATTCACGTTATGTAGGTGATATTTTTGGAAGCGCATTAGCTGCCGAAGGACTATTCGCTTTTGGTTTAGAGAGTACTTTCCTCGGAGTATTGCTTTTTGGATGGAATCGCGTAAAACCTTGGGTTCATTTTGTATCTACATTAGGAGTTTTTTTAGGTTCAATGTTCTCTGCTGTTTGGATTGTAGTGGCTAATTCTTGGCAGCAAACTCCTGCTGGTTATCATATTATTGGAACGGGATTACACGCACGTGCCGAAGTAACAGATTTTTGGGCTATGGTTTTCAATCCCTCAAGTGTTGACAGAATAATACATACTTGGCAAGGTGCTATTTTAGCAGGAGCTTTTTTGGTTTTAAGTGTACATGCTTATTACATCCGAAAAGGACGTTATGTAGAAATATCAAAAAAAGCATTTAAAATTTCATTGGTAGTTGCAACCATTTTTTCACTTACTCAATTGATTTCAGGTCACAGTACGGCAGATGGAGTTGCCGTTAATCAACCTGCAAAACTGGCTACAATGGAAGGTCATTTTGAAAAAGACAAACCTGCCGATTTATATCTTCTGGGCTGGGTAGATAAAGAACATCAAAAAGTAACCGGAATTGGAATTCCTGACGGATTATCATTCTTGGTTCATCAGGATTTTAATGCCCCCATAAAAGGATTAAATAATTTTCCGGTTGAAGATAGACCTAGTCAAATAAATGCGGTTTTTCAATTTTACCACATTATGGTTGCCATAGGAATGGCATTAATCGGACTTACATTATACGCTAGTTTTTTATGGTGGAAAGGAAAGTTGTTTGAAACCAAATGGCTATTATGGATTTTCTCATTTGCTGTCATTTTACCGCAAATAGCCAATCAAGTCGGGTGGTTTACTGCCGAAATGGGAAGACAACCTTGGGTAGTTTATGGACAATTACGAACCAGCGATGCTTTTTCCCAAGAAGTCACCTCCAATCAAATTGTGTTTTCATTGGTTATGTTTACAGTGGTTTATTCTCTGTTGTTAGCCTTATTTTTGTATACGGTCAACAAAAAAATCAAACATGGCCCTTATGACGAGTCAAAAACCCCTGTAACGTTCAAATCCTTTTAATCTTTATATTATGGAAACTTTTTTAGGAATTGATTATCCTACTTTATGGTATTTAGTAATCGGGTTATTGTTTTCAGGCTATGCAATATTGGAAGGTTTTGATTTTGGAGCAGGCGCCTGGCATTTATTTTTCAGAAAAGATTTAAGTCGAAGAATTGCAATAAATGCAATTGCCCCAGTTTGGGATGCCAATCAAGTTTGGTTAATTATTGGTGGTGGAGCATTATTTGCAGGATTCCCTGTAATGTATGCAACAATGCTCTCAGCAATGTATGTCCCATTTATGCTTTTTTTAATGCTAAACGTACTTCGAGCTGCAGCCATTAAATTTAGAAGTGTCGAAGAAATGACATGGTGGAGAAAAAGTTGGGATGTTATTTACAGTGTTTCCAGCATATTAATTGCATTTTTGCTGGGCGTTGTTTTGGCTAATATTTTGCAAGGTTTTGCTTTAGGCCCAAATTTCAGTTATCAAGGTGGTGTGTTTTTCTCTTTTTTAAATCCATATGCCATAATGGTTGGTTTTACAACCCTTTCCATTTTTATGACACAAGGCGCTATTTATCTTTTATTAAAAACAGAAGGCCGATTACATGCTAGACTTACGTTCTTACTCCAAAAAGGAATGATATTTTTTATCATCAGCTTTGGAATTACAACACTTTACACTTTAGTTTTTATTCCTGAAGTTACTGCCAATTTTAGGGCTAATCCTGTTTATTTTATTGTTCCAGTTATCTCTTTTTTGGCTGTAGCCAATGTTCCCAGATTAGTTTCAAAAAAACAATATATGCTGGCATTGATATTTTCGTCATTAACAATGGCTTTTTTACTGATTCTTGTGGCGTTACAATTGTACCCTACCCTACTAATCTCTACGATTGACCCAAAATTTAGCGTGACAATTTACAATGCAGCTTCTTCTCAAAAATCATTAGGAATTATGCTGACTATTGTTGCCATTGGTGCTCCTTTATTGGCCGCTTATTTTTTCTTTTTGTACAGAACGTTCAATGGAAAAGTGAAGCTTGACGATACCAGCTACTAATTTAACCTATTTTTAAAATCAAAAAATGAAATACATTTACATATTACTAATTCTATTTTGTGCAACTTTACTTTGGTCAATTATAAATCCAAAAGAAGAGTTTACTTGTTTCCTAGAAATTATTCCAGCAATAATTGGATTACTGATCTTGACTTTGACTTTTAAAAAATTTCGATTCACCAATTTTACTTATACTTTAATTCTAATTCATTGTATTATTCTCTTCATTGGTGGACATTACACCTATGCCGAAGTTCCATTTTTTGATTATATCAAAGAGATTTTTCATCAAAGCCGAAATAATTATGACAAGGTTGGTCATTTTGCTCAAGGTTTTGTGCCTGCAATGATTATTCGAGAATTATTTATCCGAAAAAAGGTAATTGAGAACCAAAGCTTTTTCAACTTTATTATTGTTTCCATTTGCTTGGCAATTAGTGCTGCCTATGAATGGATTGAATGGTTAGTTTCTATCGCTACTGGAGATGGCGGAGATGCTTTTTTAGGAACACAAGGATATGTCTGGGATACACAATCGGATATGTTGTTTGCTACTATTGGAGCTATTGTCGCTTTAACATTATTTTCAAAAGCACAAGACAAGCAACTTATAAAAATGTAATTTTAATTATAGTTCATAAAAAAAGCATCATTATACTCTTCATAATGGTGCTTTTTTATAGTCTCTAAATAAGCTTTTGCTTATATCACCTAGTCTACATTTAATTCATTCCAATAAATTTTTTAGAATTTAATGTATTTATCAGCAAAGAATTGTTGTTTATTTTTTTAAAATTCAATGGTCTTGCTTCGTTACTTTCTGTACTTTCAATGATCATTTCAAGTTCTGCTATTTCATCTTCTAATGTTCTTTCACCATAAAGAGGACATGCTTCATTTGAAACTGTATTCTCAATAATTAGATCAGATTGAGTGATTACTTCTTTCATAGATTCTTCATAAGACATGAACTCCAAATCATCTGAACTTGTATTCTCTACGATTTTATCTCCTTCAGCAATGGTTTCTTTCAATGTTTTGCGATTATAAGCAATAACTGTTTCTGGGTTAAACATTTCTACATCTCCGCTTAATGAAGGTTTGGCTATTTTTACTCTCTCAGTTGATACTATTCCTTCATTTTCTTTAGATAAAACATCTTCTTTAAATGAATTAACTGGTCTGCCAACGGTATTTGTTGCATTACAAACATTAATTAATGACACTAATGCTATTCCTAAAATTAAAATTGAATTTTTCATGATTATTTTGATTTGATTGATTGGTAGATTGTTTTTTTTTAATGGGACACCATATTTGATGATGTCCCATTATAATAATTTTTAATTTTGTTTCAAAAGTTGAATAGCTTCATTTGCATTTGATAATTCAGCATATTTCAAAGCAGTATACCCATTTTCATCTTTTTCTTTAAGACGAGCTCCTTTTGAAAGTAAAAATTTAATTATTTCGGTTTTGTTATAACGAGCTGCAATCATTAATGGACTCAAGCCATTTGATTTCTCATTTACATCAGCACCATATTCAATAAACTTTTTTACAGACTCTATATCCCCTTTACTAATAGCAACACTCAAAGGTGTTATTGTTTCATTGAATTCGATTTTGTTTTTGATTTCAGAAAATGAATTTCCATTTGATGCTAAAGAAACATTTGCAAAAGCTACTAAAGCTACTCCTAAATAAACGATTGGTTTTTTCATAATAATTAATTTTTTGATTGATGATTGATTTTTGATTTATTAAACTTGATTCATATAATAATATCCTATACAAATATATGTCTTAAAAAAGGTATTGTGCATCACATAGTACTTAATTTTAACTTTATATTAACATTTAAAGCGTTTTTATTGGGAAAAATAAACCCTGTACTATTTAACTTAAGTATCATAAAAATCTATTTTATAACAAACTGATATTCAATAGACTTTGTTTTCATCATAATGTTACTTCAATTAATAAAAATTTAACATTAGTCCAAAATATAAAGCTTTCAGCATTATTCTTTTATGTAAAATTGAAGTAATATGAATCAAAAAAAACTGAAGCAAAAAAAAACTGCTTCAAATATTGAAGCAGCTTTTATAGAAGTTATAGGCTAAATAGCATTATACTATTTTCCCTTTTACAATTTCATCAACAATTTCTGGATTTAATAATGTTGTAATATCACCGAAATTAGAATAATCTCCTTCGGCTATTTTACGCAAAATACGTCGCATAATTTTTCCTGATCTAGTTTTTGGTAAACCGTTTACAAATTGAATTTTGTCAAGCTTAGCAATTGGTCCAATGTGATCAGACACATGTTGATTAATCTCTTTAATCAAATTGTCTCTATCTCTATACTCTCCAGATTCTTTCAATATTACATAACCATACAATGCATTTCCTTTAATATCATGTGGGAAGCCAACAATTGCAGACTCAGCAACAGCTGGGTGTTCATTAATAGCATCTTCAATAGGTGCTGTTCCTAAATTATGTCCAGAAACAATCACTACATCATCCACACGTCCAGTGATTCTGTAATAACCTACTTCATCACGTAAAGCACCATCTCCAGTAAAATATTTACCTGGAAAAGTAGAGAAATAAGTGTCTTTATATCTTTGATGATCTCCCCAAATAGTTCTTGCAATACCTGGCCATGGAAATTTGATACACAAACTACCATCCACTTGATTACCTTCAATTTCATTGCGCTTCTCATCCATCAAAACTGGCTGAATACCAGGTAATGGCAATGTAGCATATGTTGGTTTTGTAGGTGTAGTAAATGCCAATGGTGCAATCATAATACCACCAGTTTCAGTTTGCCACCAAGTATCTACAACAGGGCAACGCTTCCCTCCTACGTGGTCATTAAACCAGTGCCAAGCTTCCTCATTAATAGGTTCTCCAACAGAACCAATAACTTTCAGTGATTTTAAAGGGAATTTTTGAACATAAGATAAATTCTCTTTGGCCAAAGCACGAATGGCTGTTGGTGCAGTATAGAACTGGGTAACTTTATGTTTTTCGATTGTTTCCCAAAAACGACTAAAATCAGGATAAGAAGGAATTCCTTCAAAAATTACTGTAGTTGCTCCATTCAATAATGGACCGTACAATATATAAGAGTGACCAGTAATCCAACCGATATCGGCAGTACACCAAAAAATATCATTCTCTTCGTAGTTGAATACATTCTTAAATGTATAGGCTGTATAAACCATGTAACCAGCCGTAGTATGAACCATTCCTTTTGGTTTTCCTGTAGATCCTGATGTATATAATATAAACAAAGGGTCTTCAGCATCCATAATTTCGGCAACACTATTATTCATTGCGTTGTCAAGAAGTGGAGCCAACCATTGGTCACGACCAGCTTTCATTTTGATTTCGGCATTAGTTCTTTTAGCCACTAAAACTGAAGTTACAGTTGGACAATTTTCTAAAGCATCATCAATAATCCCTTTTAAATCAATAGTTTTATTTCCACGGTAACCTCCATCAGAAGTAATTACCATTTTACATTCACTGTCATTTATCCTTGAAGCCACAGCAGATGCAGAAAAACCAGCAAAAATAACAGAATGTATCGCTCCAATTCTGGCGCAAGCCAAAACTGCTATCGCCAATTCAGGTATCATTGGTAAATAAATACAAACACGGTCTCCTTTGGTAATGCCTTGTTCTCTTAAAACATTGGCCATTTTGGAAACACGCTCATATAATTCGTTATAACTTATATGTAATGCTTCTTCAGAAGGGTCGTTAGGTTCAAAAATAATAGCTGTTTTTTCACCTTTTTTCGCCAAATGTCTATCGATACAGTTTTTTGTAATATTGACTTTTGCGTCAACGAACCATTTTACTTCGGCATCAGCCATATTAAAATCGACAACTTTATCCCAGTATTGATACCAAGTGAAGTTCTCTTCAGCAATTTTTCCCCAGAATTTTCGAGGTTCACGTATTGATTTATTATAATGTTTAAAGTATTGTTCTAAACTGTCAATTTTAAAATAACTCATCTTTTTTAATTTTTTTATAAAAGTATTAAATCTGTTCGGTTTTCAAAACTATTAATTTGCAAAATGTTTCAAAAACATAATAAAAAACGGCACTTCTTCAAAATTTTATGAATTTTTCATAACGTTTTAGTTTTATCTACATATTTAAAGCAAGAAAAGGACATAATAGAAAACTAAAATGCCCTTTTATTAACAATATTTAACAACAATTATATTCTTTCTTTTTAATCAAAAGAATCTCTTTATAAAAACAAACTAGGGATTACTTCACTTAACTTACAACTCGTTTGAAGTTAAGTGAATGTAAAAGCATAAAATATCATCAACTGTCCAATAAGTGCTTACTAATTCAAAATATTTAAACCTATTTGATATTATGCAAATCCCAGCACACCCTCATGTGTGGTAATCCTAATCTTTATTTTATTTATCCAATTTTTTTCATTGCAGTCATAGATTCTCTCAACCAAGCTCCAACTTCTTCAATTGGATGTTGACGAATACTTTTATTAACCGCGATAAGTACTGCATTATCTACACCATTTGTAGTAGAAAAAGGTTTCCCAATAATATTGGTTTCAACAGTTTTCATGAATTCAGTCAATAACGGTTTGCAAGCGTGATCGAATAAATAACATCCGTACTCAGCAGTATCCGAAATAACACGATTCATTTCAAACAATTTTTTTCTTGCAATTGTGTTAGCAATCAAAGGCAATTCGTGTAATGACTCATAGTAAGCTGACTCTTCAATAATTCCAGCTTCAGTCATTGTTTCAAAAGCCAATTCAACACCAGCTTTTACCATTGCAATCATTAAAACTCCATTATCAAAATATTCCTGCTCAGCGATTGGAGCTTCTTGTGGAGCAGTTTTTTCGAAGTTAGTTTCTCCTGTTGCAGCTCTCCATTTTAATAAATTCACATCATCATTAGCCCAATCAATCATCATAGTTCTTGAGAATTCTCCAGAAATAATATCATCTTGGTGTTTTTGGAATAATGGACGCATGATGTCTTTTAATTCGTCAGCCAATTCATAAGCTTCGATTTTTGCAGGGTTTGAAAGACGATCCATCATATTTGTGATACCACCATGTTTCAAAGCTTCTGTGATAGTTTCCCATCCGTATTGAATCAATTTTGAAGCATAAGCTGAATCGATTCCTTTTTCAACCATTTTGTCAAAACACAAAATAGAACCAGTTTGCAATAATCCACAAAGAATAGTTTGCTCACCCATTAAATCTGATTTTACTTCGGCTACAAACGAAGATCTTAAAACTCCCGCTTTGTGACCTCCAGTTGCAACTGCATATGCTTTTGCTTGATCTAACCCTTCTCCATTTGGGTCATTTTCTGGGTGAACTGCAATAAGAGTTGGCACACCAAAACCTCTTTTGTATTCTTCACGTACTTCAGATCCTGGACATTTAGGAGCACACATAATAACAGTTAAGTCTTTACGAATTTGCATTCCTTCTTCAACGATATTAAATCCATGAGAATAAGCTAAAGTAGCTCCTTGTTTCATCAATGGCATGATTGCTGTAACTACAGCAGTGTGTTGTTTATCTGGTGTAAGGTTACATACTAAGTCAGCAGTTGGAATTAATTCATCATAAGTTCCCACTTTGAATCCATTATCAGAAGCATTTTTAAAAGAAGCTCTTTTTTCAGCTATAGCGTCAGCACGTAATGCATAAGAAATATCTAAACCTGAATCTCTCATGTTTAAACCTTGATTTAAACCTTGAGCTCCACAACCTACAATGACTACTTTTTTTCCTGCTAATGCTTCTATTCCATTTGCAAATTCTGATTGATCCATGAATTCGCAAACTCCTAATTGTTCTAATTGTAATCTAAGTGGTAATGAATTGAAATAATTTGCCATTTTTTTTAATATTTAATGAATGTAAAATTTAATAATTGAAAATTGTAATCTGTAAAAATTGTTTATCGCTATTACAGATTGGGTTTATTTTAATGCTTCTAATAATGTTGATATTTCCATTTTTTCTTTCGAAATTGATATTCTACCAGAACGAACGAACTGCATAATTCCGAAAGGTTTTAACTTTGCATATAATTCTTCAATTTCTGATCGTTTACCCGATTTTGAAATCACAAAAAACTCTCTAGATACTGTAACTATTTCAGATTTACTGTCTTTTATGATATTCTGAATTTGTCTTTCGTCAAAAAGTAAGCTAGATTCTATTTTGAAGATTGCACTTTCCAAAAAGATAGTCTCCTCATCGATGTGATAAAATGCTTTGATAACTTCAATTTGTTTTTCTATTTGACCTACAATGTTTTGCACCCATTTTTCCGTGGTATTTACAACAATTACAAATCTTGAAACATTTTCAATTTCAGATTCGGAAACATTTAGACTCAATATATTGATGTGGCGTTTCAAGAATATACCCGATATTCTATTTAGTAAACCAACATTATTTTCTGAATAAACAGAAATGGTGAACATTTTATTTTCCATACTATTTTATGTTTAATTGGTTAACCGTTTAAACGACTAACTCAATAACGATTTAATTTAATCTTATATCAGAAACTGAAGCTCCTGTTGGGATCATCGGAAATACGTTATTTTCTTTTTCAACCATTACTTCCAAGAAATAAGAATCTTTTGAAGCCATCATTTCGGCAACGGCAGCATCTAAATCTTCTCGTTTGGTTACTTTTTTTGATTTGATATAATATCCCTCGGCAATTGCAATAAAGTTTGGGTTTATCATTTTGGTAGAAGCATATCTATTATCAAAAAATAGTTCTTGCCATTGACGCACCATTCCTAAAAATTCATTGTTCAATACCACAATTTTAACGGGAACCTTAGTTTGAAAAATAGTACCCAGCTCTTGAATTGTCATTTGAAAACCACCGTCACCAATAATTGCGACAACTTCTCTTTCTGGCATTCCCATTTTTGCACCAATAGCTGCTGGTAAAGCAAATCCCATCGTTCCTAAACCTCCTGATGTAATATTACTTTTAGATTTATTGAATTTAGAATAACGACAAGTAAACATTTGGTGTTGTCCCACATCCGAAACCATAATAGCATCACCATTAGAATGTTTATTGATCATTTCTATAGTTTCACCCATAGAAATACCATGATTCTTAGATGGGTTTAACTCTTCATTGATAACTGATTCCAGTTCTATTTTATATTTTTCTTTGAACTCATTATGCCATGCTTCATGCGAATTACTTTCAACAAGAGGAATCAAAGCGTTCAATGCTTCTTTCACATCTGCCAATACTGCTACTGTTGTTTTTACGTTTTTATCCACTTCAGCAGGATCAATTTCAAAGTGAATTACTTTTGCTTGTTTAGCATAAGTTGCCAGATTTCCTGTCACACGGTCATCAAAGCGCATTCCCAATGCAATCAATACATCGCATTCATTAGTTAAAATATTTGGACCGTAATTCCCATGCATCCCTAACATACCAACATTCAAAGGGTGGTCTGTTGGCAAAGCTGAAAGACCCAAAATTGTCCAAGCTGCAGGAATACCAGTTTTTTCGATCAAAGCTTTTAACTGTTCTTCGGCTTCACTTAAGATAATTCCTTGACCAAAAATGATATATGGTTTTTTGGCATTGTTTATTAAATCGGCAGCTTCTTTAACTTTTTCAAGATTTAAAGTAGGTCTTGGTGTATAGCTTCTAATACTAGTACATTTTTCATAACTAAAATCCAGTTCGTCAAATTGAGCATTTTTTGTAATGTCTATCAATACTGGCCCTGGACGGCCTGATCTTGCTATAAAGAATGCTTTCGCAATAATTTCCGGAATTTCATGTGCTTCGGTAATTTGATAATTCCATTTAGTTACTGGAGTAGATATTCCAATGATATCAGTCTCCTGAAAAGCATCCGATCCCAATAAATGTTTACCAACTTGCCCTGTGATACATACCATTGGGGTAGAATCTATTTGAGCATCGGCTATTCCTGTAACTAAATTAGTTGCTCCTGGTCCAGAAGTAGCAATTGCAACTCCAACTTTTCCTGTAGCTCTTGCAAACCCTTGTGCAGCATGCGTTGCACCTTGTTCATGACGTACCAAAACGTGATGCAATTGATCTTGAAATTTATATAATTCGTCATATACAGGCATTATCGCTCCTCCAGGATAACCATAAACTAGGTCAACTCCTTCGGCTAATAAGCATCTTATAACGGCTTCTGCTCCTGATATTTTCATTTTATTTATATTTTTTACCTATAAATCTTTATAATTTTAGACTTAGAGGCTTGTTAGTTTTTATTAAATTATTTGTCGGTAACACATCCCTCAGAGGCACTGGAGACCGAACGCATATATTTAAGCAAAACTCCTTGTTTGATTGGTGATTCTGGTCTTTTCCAATTGGCCTTACGATGTGCCAATTCTTCATCAGAAATTTTCATGTTAATAGTATTATTTACAGCATCAATTGTAATGACATCTCCATTTTCTATTAATGCAATTCCACCGCCTTCATATGCTTCTGGAGTAACGTGTCCGACGACAAAACCGTGTGAACCTCCAGAGAAACGTCCGTCAGTAATCAAAGCAACCGAATTTCCTAAACCAGCCCCCATAATAGCAGACGTTGGCTTTAACATTTCAGACATACCAGGACCACCTTTTGGACCACAGTAACGAATAATCACTACGTTTCCAGGTTTCACTTCACCTGCTTGAATTCCTCTAATTACATCTTTTTCACCTTCAAAAACTACTGCTGTACCTTCAAAAAACTCTCCTTCTTTACCGCTGATTTTGGCAACACAACCTTCTGTTGCTAAGTTTCCGTATAGAATTTGAATATTTCCAGTCGCTTTTAATGCCTTTTGGATTTCATGAATCACTTCTTGTCCATCATGTAAATCAGGAACTGATGCTAAATTCTCCGCAATTGTTTTTCCTGTTACTGTTAAACAATCACCGTGTAACAGACCTTCCTTCAATAAATATTTCATTACCGCAGGAACACCTCCTACATTATGTAAATCTTCCATTAAATATTTACCACTTGGTTTCAAGTCGGCTAATAATGGTGTTTTATCACTGATATCTTGGAAATCTTTCAATGTCAATTCAATACCTACAGCATGTGCCATTGCAATTAAATGCATTACCGCATTTGTAGAACCGCCCAAAACAGCTACCATTGTAATTGCATTTTCAAATGCTTTACGGGTCATGATATCTCTAGGCTTAATATCTTTTTCTAATAATATTCTGATTGCTTTACCAGCATCAACACATTCTTGTTTCTTTTCAGCGCTCAAAGCAGGATTAGAAGAACTGTAAGGCAAACTCATTCCTAATGCTTCAATTGCTGATGACATTGTATTTGCAGTATACATTCCACCACAAGCACCTGCACCTGGGCAAGCATTTTGAATTACTCCTTTGAAATCTTCAGGTGTAATCGTGTTCTTAATTTTTTTACCTAAAGCTTCAAAAGCAGAAACTATATTCAAATCTTCACCTTTCCATTTTCCTGGGTGAATAGATCCTCCATAAACCATAATAGAAGGGCGATTTACTCTACCCATAGCCATTAAAGCTCCTGGCATATTTTTATCACAACCTGGAACAGCAATCAAACCATCATACCATTGTGCTCCCATAACCGTTTCGATAGAATCTGCAATTACATCACGAGAAACCAGAGAAAAACGCATTCCATCATTACCATTAGAAATACCATCACTTACACCAATAGTATTAAAAATCAATCCAACTAAATCTTCTTTCCAGACGCCAGTTTTAATATCTTTAGCCAAGTCATTTAAGTGCATGTTACAAGGATTTCCGTCGTACCCCATACTCACAATTCCTACCTGTGCTTTTTTAAGATCCTCTTCCGTCAAACCAATTCCGTAGAACATAGCTTGAGAAGCTGGTTGTGTTTCGTCTTGCGTGATTATCTTGCTGTATTTATTTAATTCCATTCTATTATTAATTTGTGTATTTTAAATTTTATCTAAAAAAAAACCTCCCAAAATTATGGGAGGTTTTAAATATGTTTTCACTTATATTTATACCAATCCCTTTTCATATGTGATAATCACAATGACACTTAGAACTAAAAGGACGTTGGTAATGCGTTTCATTTTTTTTAATTTTTAACTCTGCAAAAGTATAAAAAACAAATCCAATAAAAAAACATTTTATCAACAAACTAAGAGTTTTTAGTGATATAACGCAATATTTTATGATTTTTATTAACTAAACGATAGTTGATTGTCCAATTTGAACATTATCGTTTTTGAAGTACAAATCATCTTTACTTAATATGACATTTGAGATAAAATCCCCAACATCATTAGTCCCGAATCTTGAACCTGGATTCAAATCAATGGTAACCACTTTATATTCAATAGCTTTCTCAACAGCTTCATATACTTTTTTGGCTTCTTTATCTAATCCAAAGTGTTCTAACAACATCGCTGCAGATAAAATAGAAGCTATAGGATTAGCTATATTTTTACCTTTTGCTCGTGGATAAGAGCCATGAATAGGCTCAAAAAGCGCTTTATTATTTCCAACAGATGCCGAAGCCATCAAACCGATAGATCCCATAATAGCACAAGCTTCATCTGACAGAATATCACCAAATAAATTTTCGGTTAAGATTACATCGTATTGTTTTGGATCCGTGATTATTTGCATGGCAACATTATCAATATATTGACATTCCAATTTCACGTCTGGATATTGAAGAGCAATATTTTTAACAATTTTTCTCCACAATCTAGAAGTTTCCAACACATTAGCTTTATCCACCAATGTCACTTTTTTTCTTCTACCTTGTGCTGCTTTGAATGCTTGATGCGTAATACGGTTAATTTCATTTTCAGAATATTCACATATATCTGATGCGAAAGTACCTTCTTCATTAATCACTTTCTCACCATAATAAGAACCTCCCGTCAATTCTCTAAAAATCACAAAATCTACATTTTCAATAACCTCTCTTTTTATAGGAGATGCATCCAATAGATTTTTGAAAGGTTTAATCGGTCTAATATTAGCATAAAGCCCCAATTCTTTTCTAAGCTTTAATAATCCTTGCTCTGGACGAACTTTTGATTCTGGATTGTTATCGTATTTTGGATTTCCAATAGCTCCAAACAATACTGCATCAGTATTTAAACAAAGATTCAGCGTTTGCTCTGGCAATGGATTTCTTGTTTTCTCAATGGCTGTTGCTCCTATTAAAGCATCTTCAAAAATAAACTCATGATTGTAGGCAACACTAATAGCGTACAATGCTTTTTTAGCTTGTAAAATAACCTCTGGACCTATGCCATCTCCTGAAAGTACTGCTATTTTTAAGTTCATAATATTTATTTTTAAAAGTAAATTATATCAAATAAAATTAATAAACGCTTATTTTACTTGCTTCAATAATTTGATGAATATCAGCATCCAAAACTTCTTTTTTGATATCAGCAAATTTCAAAAATTCAACATATACGATATCCAATTGCACTTTTGTAAGTTCATAGCCTACTTTTTTGGCTCTGTAAGCCAAAGCAGCTCTACCACTTCTTGCGGTTAGAATAATTGACGACTCATTGACACCAACATCTAAAGGATCCATTATTTCATAAGTTGCTCTGTTTTTGATCACACCATCTTGGTGAATTCCTGAGCTATGTGCAAAAGCATTAGCCCCTACAATTGCTTTATTAGGCTGTACAATCATTCCCATACTTTCAGAAACCAATCTACTCATTTCGTTCAATTGTTTACTGTCAATATCTGTATATAAATTCAAATAAGGATGTTGTTTGAAAATCATTACCACTTCCTCAAGCGCTGTATTTCCAGCTCTCTCCCCTATTCCATTGATAGTACATTCTATTTGACGAGCACCATTTATGGCTCCCGCAATTGAATTCGCAGTTGCCATTCCTAAATCATTATGACAATGACAAGAAAGAATAACATTCTCAATGCCTTTTACATTTTCTCTAAGATATTTTATTTTTGCACCATACTCTTCTGGTAAGCAATATCCAGTTGTATCAGGTATATTAAGAACTGTTGCTCCTGATTTAATTACTTCTTCGCAAACTCTTGCCAAGAATGCATTTTCGGTTCTACCTGCATCTTCAGCATAAAACTCTACATCTTCAACATAAGATTTAGCATGGGCAACAGCATGTTTTGCTCTTGCTATTACATCTTCACGAGTTGTCTGCAATTTGTGGATGATATGAGAATCAGAAGTTCCGATTCCTGTATGTATTCTAGGTCTAACAGCATGTTTTAATGCGGCTGCAGCAACATCAATATCATTTTCTACAGCTCTTGTAAGACCACAAACTGTTGCATTTTTAACAATTTTACATATTTCGGAAACAGATAAAAAATCACCTGGACTAGAAACGGGAAAACCAGCTTCAATGATATCTACCCCCATTTCATCAAGGCGGTTAGCTATAACGAGTTTTTGGTTGGTGTCTAATTTACATCCTGGGACCTGTTCTCCGTCTCTTAAAGTGGTATCAAAAATTTGGACTTTCTCTCTATTCATTTTAATTTATTTAATGTAATTTCACATCTTAAAACAAAAATAGTTTTCATTTACTTAGAACTAAACCTGTTTTTAAATAAATATACTACTTATAAAGTAAAAAATAACAACTTAATAACCTGTAAATCAACATTTTAAATACTTTTATAATACAATGGCTAACCATCAAAAAGATTTTTTATTTGTATTAATAAAATCCCTTTCTAAATCTGAAAAAAGACAATTTAAGATATTTGCAAGTCGGCTTGAAACAAGTTCTAATACTAAGTTTATCGAATTATTTAATATTTTGGATAAATCTGAAGTGTATGATGAAAAACTAATATTAAAGAATGGTTTGATCAAAAAAGCTCAATTATCAAACCTAAAATCGTATTTGTACAAGCAAATTTTAGTGAGTATTCGCTTGAATATTCCAAGCCAGAACATTCGTTACCAACTTAGAGAACAAATTGATTTTGCTGCAATCCTTTATAATAAAGGCCTTTACAAGCAAAGTTTAAAAATATTAGATAAAACCAAACAACAAGCCATTGAAAATGATGAAAAATACATGGCTTTTGAAATTGTTGAATTTGAAAAACTGATCGAATCACAATACATCACCAGAAGTATTCAAGGTCGGGCTGACGAATTGGTTATTCAGGCCAAAGAATTAAACTATCGCAATACAATTTCGAGTAAATTATCCAATTTATCTCTTCAATTATATGGCATTATGCTAAAAACTGGCTTTGTTAAAAGCGACGAAGAATATAAATACATTGATGATTATTTTAATAAACATATTGCTCATTTAGATCAATCTAAATTTGAGTTTAGAGAAAAGTATTGGTTTTATAATGCCAATTTATGGAGAAGTTTCTTAGTACAAGATTTTCTTTCCTGTTATAAGTACTCCTACAAATGGGTAACTTTATTTTATGACAATAAAAATATGATTTTCCTAAATCCTGTTTTCTTTTTGAAAGGGAATCATTATTTATTAGAGTCATTATTTATGCTTAAATACAAATCAAATTTTAAAAAGTATTTAGAGTTATTGGAAGAAACGATCAATGATCCTCGTTTTCCTGTAAACGACAATATTGCTTCGCTGTCATTTCTTTATTTGTATAATAACAAACTGAATTATCATATACTAGAAGGTACTTTTGCTGAAAGCGAATATTTAATTCCTGAGGTTTTAAACAAAATAAAAGTTCACAGTGAGCACTTGGATGAACACCATGAGATGATGTTTTATTACAAGATTGCCTGTATTTATTTCGGAAATGAAAAGTACCAAGAATGTATTGTCTATCTTGAGAAAATCATCAACAATAAAAACCTCACGATGAGGGAAGATTTGATGTGTTTTGCGAGGATTTTATGCTTGATTGCACATTATGAGCTAGGCAGGGATTATTATTTGGAGAATCAACTTAAAAACACCTATAAATTTTTGCTTAAAATGAATGATCTACACGAGGTACAAAAAGAGATTATTCGTTTTCTAAAGAATTTGAGTAATTTGTATCCAAGTGATATCAAAAAAGAGTTCATAAAAATGAGGGAACGTTTCATCGAATTAGAAAAAAACACCTATGAAAAAAGAGCTTTTCTTTACCTTGATATTATTTCCTGGCTTGAAAGTAAAATCGAAAATAAAAAAATAAGTGACATTATTAAGGAAAAAGCAAAGTTGATTAACCGTTAACTTTTCAATGTTTTCCAAAAACAAAAAAGCGATCATTGTGATCGCTTTTTTGTTTTTATTTTTAGTTCAGAAACCTAATCTTCATGGTTTTCTGATTGTTTTACTGAACCATCAACCGTTGTATTGGCATTTGGTCTAATTTCGGTATGACGAATTTCTCCTCCTGAAGTACCTACTTTTTGTACTAGAAATAATCCAGCGGTTGCAACACCCAGTATCAAAAAGGAAAGTAGCTTTGCTTTTGCATGGTTTTTAAAGTTCAAATACAAACCCGCAAGGGATAATCCCGCTAAAACATAAAGCAATACAGCTAATTTTTCGGCTAATTCTTCATGCTCATGAATAATTTGCTTACCGATATTTGGCATATCCTCAACCAATTCCTCTGCCCCTTCTCCAGTTGCCATACTGATTGCTCCAAAAATAGCCGCAACTATAAATATTGCGTAAGAGGTATTTATCAGTGTTTTATTTTTCAAAACTAAGCCAACTATTAAAATACCAAAACCGAAAATGGTTCCTATAATTGGAAAATGGTTTACTACCATGTGTAAATGTGCATCGTTCATAACTTAATTTGATTTAATTATTAAAAGATTATCTATCTAAAGGTAATGTAATTGTTTGCTATTCAAAAACAGGAATGATTAAAATTAGCTTAATTCACTTAGCTGCTTTTAAAAACTTATTACTAAAATATAAGATAGACTTGGGTTCCTTTATTTAATTCACTTTCAATTTTGAATTCAATATTTAACAATTGCGTTATCCGTTCAACGATAGAAAGCCCTAAACCAGAGCCTTTAATTTCGGGATGAAGAGTTGGATTGGATCTAAAAAACGGATTCACGATTTTATCCAAATCGGTTTCTGAGATTCCAATTCCATTATCAGCAATAATACAGTTTGTTTTCATACCACTTTTGGAAATAGTTATTGAAATTTTACCATTTTTATTGGAATATTTTATGGCATTTGAAATTATATTGCTAATAATTGTACTGACTAAATAATTATCGGATTTTATGAAATAATCTTTTGCAAAATCATGTACAATTTCTATGTTTTTATCTTTTATTTTACTTGAATATAACGTGAGGGTGTCGAGAATTATAGCATTCAAATAGATTTTCTCAATACGCAAGCTTTGTTTATGATTTTCGAATCGAGCCAACAAAAGCAATTGATCAACTAAATTATTCAACCGGTTGACTTCTGAAATGCTGAAATTAATTTTCTCTTCATATTCAGTCTGATTTCTTGGTTTTCGTATCAAAACTTCAAGAGTTCCTTTTAATACCGTTAAAGGAGTTCTCAATTCGTGAGAAGCATCTGAAGTGAATTGCTTTTCTCTTTCGACAGCATTTTCAATACGATCCAATAAATCATTAATTGTTTTAGAAAGCACAAATAATTCATCCCTATTTTGAGGCAAAATTATTCTGTCTTTCAGATTGTCTGTTGTTATCCTACTAGAGGTTTCGGTAATTAGCGTTACTGGTTTTATACTGCGCCCCGCAATAAATCTGGCAATAAAAAATAAGAGCAATAAAATTAATGGAAAAGCTATAAAAAGTGTATTTCTAAGATTGGTCAATATCAATGTAGCTTCATCCAAAGACATTGCAACAAAAAGGTATCCTACTTTTTTTTCTTTATCAAAAAGAGGGATTTGAATTTGTCTTATTGGCTTTTTATTCAAATAGGAATCAACAAATTGATTGTCTTTGTTCTGTTTATACAATTTAAGTTCAAATCCTTTAAGATTAGGAGACTTATCAATTAATTTGTTGTTATCGTCCAAAAACTGAACAAAAACGGGATTAACATTTACTCTATTATTATCCCTTTCCCTCCATTGGTCTACTTGAATCAGATAAGCATTATTATTATCAATTTTAACCTCTTCTATATATTCACTTGATTCTTCTAAAATATCATCGTTTATATGCTTATTAATACTGTAAGCTGTTATTCCATATATTGTGCAAAACACTACCGATATCAATATTGCTGTACTGAGAATATAATTAAAAGCAATTCTGTTTTTATAGGAGAATGAAAGCATTAATCTAATTTATATCGTTTGCTATATACCCAACACCACGAATGGTTTTTATAAGATCTTCTTCTTTATTCAAATTGAGTTTTTTTCGAATGGCATTCATAAAAACGTCAATTACCCCCGTATCATATTCAAAATGAATATCCCAAACATCATTAATTATTTGGTTTCTAGTGCACACTTTTCCTTTGTTTTTTATCAAATAAACCAATAGCTCGTATTCTCTTTGCGTAAGCAAAACCTCTTGATTATTTAATGTAACTTGATGTTTTGACAGCATTATTTTAATTCTTCCAAGCGAAAGCAAATCATTTTGGTTTTCATTTCGAAAATGAATTTTGATACGTTCCACCAATTCATCAAAGCTAAACGGTTTTTTGATATAATCATTGGCTCCAGCCTTCAATCCTTCAATGGTTTCCTGAATGGTATCTTTGGCCGTTAAAAACAAAATAGGTGTTTTAGAATCTTCTTTTCGGATTTCTTTACAGACGTCAATTCCTAACATTTGAGGCAAAATCCAATCCAACAAAATAATATCCACTTTTTGGTTCATCGCAATTTCTAGCCCCGATTTTCCATCATGTGCTACTACTACTTCATAGCCTTCCTCTTCCAAACCTTGCTTTAGAAAATTGGCAATTCCTATTTCGTCTTCAACTACTAGAATTTTCATTTAAATGAATGAATAAGTTTAATATAATCTTGTGCAGAAACGTTTTTAAAACCTGTCATTCCAATTACTTTCCCTTTTGGATCTAAAAGCATAACAAGGGGAAAAATTCCATTTTTATTGTATTTCTCCGCTAATTTGTTATTAGTCTCGACCATATCAGGAGCAAGCTTATTCTTTCTTTTATTTGGAAAATCCGCTCGATAAATAACCCAATTTTTGTCAGCTTCGACTTGAAATTCTGGAGATTTCCAAACTACTTTTTCTAGTTTTATACAAGGTCCACACCAATCAGAGCCTGAAAAGACTAATAAAATATTTTTATTTTCTTTTTCGGCTTTTGCTTTTACTTCCTCGAAATTGGTATTCCAGTTTTGGGAATATCCAAAAGCAGTTGAAATCAAAAATATAAAATAGATTAGATATTTCATTTTTACTTTTTGATAAATATACTAAGAAAAAATCCTAAGTGTTGTATATGTCAATGTTGTTTTATACTCTTTCAGATTACTCGTCGCTGGACCTTGTGTTACAACACCTGTATTTGTAAAATGAGCATTGTGATTAGGGCAATAAAAATCATTTCCAGATGAATTGTATTTAACATTCGTTCCTTCATGAGGACAAGAAGCAGAAACAGCCAAAAAACCTCCCGCTAACGTTCTAGCAACTACAATTCCATTAGTCACTAAATAGCCTCCATTAGTTGACAAAGAACCGGTGCTGATATCTAGACTAAAATCAATATTCGTTGGAGGTGTCGCAATCGAATTTCCACCATTTGAATCACTACTGCAACTTGTGGCTACTCCAGCAATACAAGCAGGAATAAATACTGCCACTGCTCCAAAACCTACCTTTTCAAAAAATGCTTTTCTGTTCATAATATTTTTTTTTTTTCTAAAGTCATGATTATTATTTAACAAATCTAACTCAAAATAAGCCGCTACATTAGATTCAAAAGAAGGTCTTAAGTCAAATTTAAGAATAAAATCATTATTGCATCGATTTAAGTACAAGCTCATTTCTAAGAAACTTTATAGTGATCTAATATTAATCGAATCTTAAGTAATTAAAAGCAATTAGAAGTATAACAATTCGTTATTTCGTATCTATCTAAAACAGAATGCATATGAAACTAATTATAATGATATGGTTACTAGCAGTTCTTCCAATACAATGGGAGCCTGACTTTAATAATGCAAAGAAAATTGCAAAGGAAAAAAGTGAATTAATCTTATTGAACTTCTCAGGTTCTGACTGGTGCGGTCCTTGTATTGTACTCCGAAAAAGTTACCTTGAAAGTCAGGCATTCACAGATATGGCAAAAGAAAATTTAGTAATGGTTAATGCTGATTTTCCCCGGAAAAAGGCAAACATCGGCACACCTGAGCAAGTTAAACGTAACGAAGGACTTGCCGAAATTTATAATAAAGAAGGAAGTTTTCCGCTCACTTTACTACTTGATTCCGATGGTAAAGTGTTGAAAATATGGCACGGAAAACCAGAGAGTACACCGGAACAATGGACAGCAGAAATAAAAGCAATTTGTGATAGTAAAAAATAACATAGAACAAAAATATTCGCAGTCGCTAAAACTGATGGGGAACAACTTTACTATAACTGTTGTTGCCCAAAATGAGAAGACTGCTAATGCAAATATTAATCTTGCTATTGCCGAAATCAGAAGAATTGAAACTCTTTTAACGACTTATAAAAATGACAGTCAAACCAATCTGATTAATGATAACGCAGGGATACAGCCTGTCAAGGTAGATCAGGAAGTTTTTAATCTCATCGAAAGATGTATTGGTATTTCAAAAATTACGCAAGGAGCATTTGATATTTCGTACGGCAGTATTGATAAAAGCCTTTGGAATTTTGACAAAGCAATGACTAAACTGCCTGATGCTGAAACAGCTTTAAAAATGGTACACCTTATTGATTATAGAAATATAATTCTGGACAAAGAAAACACAACCGTTTTTCTAAAAAAAGAAGGAATGAGAATTGGCTTTGGAGGCATCGGAAAAGGTTATGCTGCTGAAATGGCAAAAAAATTACTTATAAAACATAACGTAAAAAGTGGTATCATTAATGCCAGCGGGGATCTTTCGGCATGGGGCTTTCAGCCAAATGGCAAAAAATGGACCATCGGTGTAGCTGATCCAGAATCCCCAACTTCTGCATTTTCTTTTATGGAAATATCCAATAAGGCTGTTGCTACTTCTGGGAACTATGAAAAATTTGTAATCATCAATGGTAAAAAATATTCTCATACCATTGACCCAAAAACAGGATTACCAATATCCGGAATTAAGAGCGTTACTATTATTACTTCAAATGCCGAATTTGCAGATGCAATGGCAACTCCAATTGCCGTAATGGGAATCAAGGCAGGTCTATATTTAATTGACCAAATACCCGATTTATATTGCATTATTATTGATGACAACAATAAAATTTACACTTCAAAAAACATCAACTTGAAATGAAAAAGCATAAACAAAAAATGCTCTTAGTGTCATACAGTATTGCTTTTATGAGCATGCTGTTTACCTCTTGTACTCCTGTGAAAGAATATCAAAAAGGAAGAATTAATGATTCTGAAATGGTACTGGCAAATAGAAAAATCGAGAAGACAGAACTTAGTTTTCAATCCTACCGCGAAGGCGCTTCCGGAGCAAATGCAGGAAAAAGCGGTGGTGGCTGTGGCTGTAACTAACATTCATAACAAGTAAAATGAAAAGAATATTTATTACAGGACTTGCTTTATTGGGGTTGTTTCAATACCAATTAAGAGCGCAAAATGTTGCTACAGATTCTACCAGCTATCAAAACAAAAAATTAAAGGTTGATGAAGTAAATTTAGTTTCGAGTTATTATGCACAAGATGGAAATAATTCGGCAGTAACTGGAGGTATTGGCTCTGAACATCTGACAGATATTGCAAATACCATCGATGTTAAATTGATCAAATACGGAGAAAACGGTATCAAACACACCTTTGACATTGAAGCTGGAATTGATCATTATACTTCAGCTTCTTCGGATATGATTGATTTGAGTGCTAATTCTTCTGCATCATCTTCAGATATTCGTTTTTACCCATCTTTAAGTTATATCAGAGAAAATGAAGAAAAGGGAAGAACATTTTCCGCGGGCGTTTCATCATCATCTGAATTTGATTATCAGTCTTTTGGAGGAAATCTAAGTTTCTCTCAAAAAACTAAAAATAAAAACGGAGAATTTACCGCTAAAATCCAAACTTATATAGATCAGTTGAAACTGATTGAACCTATTGAACTTCGTACTTATGGAAGTGAAGGTTATGGTAGTGCTAATCGAAATACTTTTGCAGGAACCTTAAGTTATTCTCAAGTTGTAAACCAAAGACTTCAGGTAATGATTGTTGGTGATATCATCAGTCAAAATGGTTATTTAAGTCTGCCTTTTCATAGAGTATATTTCGCCGACGGATCTGTACATCAGGAAAAAATGCCTGATACCAGATTAAAAATTCCTCTTGGATTCAGAGCTAGTTATTTTTTAGGCGATAATTTTATTATTAGAGCTTATTATAGATATTATTCTGATGACTGGAGTTTAAAAGCGCATACCGCCGATATTGAAATCCCTGTAAAATTATCACAGGCATTTTCATTGAGTCCGTTTTACAGATATTATACACAGACAGGAACCAAATATTTCAAACCCTACGGTGAACATACTGCAGCTGATGAATATTACACCAGTAATTATGATTTATCTAAATTTGACAGCAGTTTCTTTGGAATGGGAATGAAATTCACTCCGCCTAATGGTGTCTTTGGTCTTAAGCATTGGAATACTGTTGAAATTAGGTATGGACATTACACAAGAACAACAAATATGACCTCTGATATTATTAGTTTAAACATTAAATACAAGTAAAAAATAAGTTAAAAAGAGCCAGTTCAAAACTAATTTTCACACTGGCTCTTTTTGGCGTAAATACATAAAACACATGAATCCTAAGTCAAATTTAAGAATCAAAGAATTGTTAAATAGATACCATTTTAGATTCATTTCTGTACTTTTGCAAAAAAATAATACTTTATGAATTTTTTAAAAAAGTTTTCCCCTTTTTATAACCTTGCTCTTTTTTACATCCTTGTAAGTTTCGTTTTAAGAATCGTTTTGGTCTTCCACCCCATTACACAAACCTCTTTTTCTTTTATCGATAGTTTCAAAATCTTTTCAATGGGATTGATTTCGGATGCTTTTGTGTTTGTGATAGCAACAAGCTTTTTATGGTTATATCTTATTTTTATATCCAATTCGAAATACTACAAGCCGTATGGCTACATTATATTTGGATTCTTAGTGGCATTATTACTATATATTGCGTCAGGAAAATCTATTCTACATGAATATGGTGGAGCATTGCCAAAAATCGGTTTGATTTTCGCTGGCATTAAAACGCTGTTATTTGGGCTTCTTTTGTTTTTACCAAAACACAGAGACAAAATCAGATTTTGGTTATTCTCATTTGTGATGTTTTTATATGTAGTTCTAATTCTTCAAAACGGGATAAGCGAATATTTCTTTTGGAATGAATTTGGTGTTAAATACAATTTTATAGCTGTAAATTATTTGGTTTACACTAATGAAGTTATTGGAAATATTATGGAATCTTATCCTGTGATTCCGTTGTTTTCGGCATTGTTTTTAATTGCTGGAACAGTAACTTATTTTATTGTCAAAAGAACAAGAAATTACATTGATGAAATTCCAACTTTTAATGAGAAATTAAAATTATCAGCTATCTATATTGTCTTATTTGGCGTTTCCTTATTGGCTGTTCCTTATTTGGCCAAAAAAGAAAACTCTCAAAATGTGTTTGCTAATGAACTGCAGGCAAACGGAATGTACCGTTTTTACCTAGCCTTCATGAACAGTGAATTAGATTATTTTAAATTTTATAAAACCTTGCCCGAAAATGAAGCATTTGCTTTGTTGGACAAACAAATCCCTTCTATATCTGGGATATCGACCATAAGACAAATACAAAGCAACACGGCTGAAAATACTAAAAACGTAGTTTTAATCACTATCGAAAGCTACAGTGCTGATTTCATGAAAGCATACGGAAACGAGCAAAATATCACTCCATTCCTGGACAGTATTGCTCAAAAAAGTATGTTGTTTACCAATTTATATGCAGTTGGAAACAGAACCGTTCGTGGTCTTGAAGCGGTAACTTTATGCTTTCCTCCTACTGCCGGAGAAAGTGTTGTAAAAAGAGAAGACAATAAAAACAAATTTTCTACTGGTGCACTTTTTAAACAAAAAGGATACAATGTAAAATTCCTTTACGGGGGAGATGCATTTTTTGACAATATGGAAGACTTCTTTTCTGGAAATGGTTATGACATTGTCGATAAAAAATCATTCACTCCAGAAGAAATTACATTTGCAAATGTATGGGGAGTTTGCGATGAAGATATGGCCAATAAAGCCATAAAAGTGATGAATGTAGAGGCCAAGACTGGTAAACCATTTTTTAACCATTGGATGACCGTGAGTAATCACCGTCCTTTTACATATCCTAACGACAAAATTGATATTCCCGGTGACATAAAATCTCGTGATGGTGGTGTGAAATATACTGATTATGCATTGAGAAAATTCTTTGCAATGGCGAGCAAACAACCTTGGTTCAAAAATACCGTGTTTGTAATTCTTGCCGATCATTGTGCTTCTAGCGCAGGAAAAACAGAACTTCCTGTTGACAAATACAGAATCCCTGCTATGATTTATAGCCCAGGTTTTATTGAACCTCAAAAGTACACAAATGTAATGTCTCAAATAGATGTTATGCCAACTCTTTTTGGATTATTGCATTTTGATTATCAAAGTAAATTTTATGGACAGGATGTTTTGCAACCTGATTATAAACCAAGAGCATTGATTGCAACTTATCAGGATTTGGGATTGATAAAAGACAATGTTTTGACAATTCTTTCGCCAAAACAAACCGTAAAACAGTTTCAATTGACTTTAAAACCGGATCAAAAAACGGCAACCGATTTTCAAATATATTATGATCAAGTTCCTTTAAACAACAAAAGAACAGATCTTATAAACGAAACCATATCGTATTACCAAACAGCTTCGGATATATTGAAGAAAAAGAAATACCAAGTGATTGTTGATTAAATTTCAATCATTCAAAAAACAAAAAAGCCTGTAAAATCAATATTTACAGGCTTTTTTTATTTGTTTTAGACTACAGCCTAATCAAAATCATTCTCAATTTCCAAACCGAAAAGTTTTCCAGTTTTCCAAAGTTTCAAATCATTTTTCAAATTCTTTTTATTGCGATTGGTCAATTCTTTGGAATCTAACTCATCCAAATTTGGTTTCCCTGCATTTACCCATGCCGTGTACCAAAAATTGGCAGTTGCAACAATTGCTTTTCTCATCTGATTTTCCACCATTCCATTCAAAGCTGTGTGCAATTGGGTCACATATTCCTTAGAATATATCAAATCTCCAAACTTACCTTTGGCAATATTTCCATTCGCATCATGATCATACATAGTTTCAGGAGTGAATTTTGCACGCAGATTTCTGTCAATCAATAAAAGAGGCTCTACTTGACTGTGTGAATCTTTTAACATATCCCAAGTAGCTTTTTCAACATTGTCAACATACTTGGCTTCGCCCGTATAGTAATTATAATTTTTTCCAAACATTGTCGGGATACGAGATTCAAACATAGAATGGATCCCTTTTTGATTGGTAAGCTGTCCATCATGGTTTGCAGAAGTATGCAAAGGCATATTTGCATCGCCTATGTAATGCGCCAAATCTCCTGCCAAAAACAAAATTTCATTTCTTCTTTTGTCTTTCATTGCCTTTGTCAACTTCGTCATCGTTTCCTGAATATACCAAGGCAGAATACCGTTATCGAATAAAAATTTTTCGTCGTATTTTTTCTTTGCTTCCTCATATGGCAATGGAATAGATGCAATGTCGCCAAAATTCTCCAAATCCATATAATGGCGTGGATTTTCAGCTTTATCACGTAATGTGTATTTACGCAAATCAGGTACAGTTGATTCCTGAGTTATAAAATCAAGATGATTGTAAAAAAAAGTCTGCATTGGTTTTGGCAACGCCATAACTGCCGCATTATTGATATGTTCGTGTCCAAAAACACCCCACGACAAAACAACAAAAGCGACACCAACAACAGAAAAAGTAATAGCTGTAGGTTTAAATTTAAAATTTTTCATTATATTTATTTAATTGAACTACAAAAGTATTTTTTTTAAAGATAATTTGAACAAATCAGGTTTAAATTTATGTTAATCCAAAGAAAATAAATTAAAATGTTTAGACATCAAGGCAAAAACAGAACTTCTAAACATAATTTGCGTCTTGCTACATTATTGTCTTTTGTAGCGGGAATTGTTAATGTAACGGGGGTTTTGGCCGTAAAAACATTGACTACCAATGTTACTGGACATTTTGCTTTTTTTGCCGAAGAAGTAACCAAACACAATTATCAAGCTGCCATTGTATTTTTAATTTATACATTGTTCTTTTTGGCGGGAGCTTTTACGTCTAATTTTTTAGCCGAATTAGTTTCAAAAAAGAAGCAAGAACTTTCTCATTTACCCTCGATAACTATCGAATTTCTTATTTTGGTTACTCTGGGTATTATGGGTACACATTTATTGAATGACAAATGGATTGCATTTGGTCTTCTTTTTGCTATGGGAATCCAAAACGCTTTAGTCACTAAAATTTCGCAAGCAACAGTAAGAACAACCCACTTAACTGGACTTTTTACTGATTTGGGAATTGAATTGTCTCAATTGTTTTTCTATAAAAAATCTGAAGAAAGAAAAGCCTTAAAAACCAGTATCTACTTAAGACTTTCGATTATTTCATTCTTCTTTCTCGGTTGTTTCATAGGTGGGTTTATATATGGATATTTAGCACTTGAAACGCTTTTAATAGCAGCTATTTTTCTATTGATTGCACTTTACTATGATTATATTCGATTGCATTTTATTGCCATTAAACGCAAGAAGAAAACATTTTTAGAAATATAGAATAGCCAATAAAGTCCCAACAGCAATACTTACCCAAAGCAATACACCTTGCAACAAAGGAAACATCCCGACAGATTTCAAAACAGTACTATTAAGCCCTGCTCCTATCAAAAACATAGTAACAGTAAGTCCAATCTTTGCTATTGAGACCAAATGTGGGGCAACACTTGCAACAGGAGAAAAATAGGTATTGCAAACCATAGCCAAAATAAACAATCCAATAAAATAAGGGATCTTAACTTTGCTCTTTTTATTTTTAAAAACCACTGCTGTAATCAAAGCCACAGGAATAATCCACAAAGCTCTGGCTAATTTCACCGTTGTGGCTACTTGCAAGGCTTCTGCGCCATATTTATTGGCCGCTCCTACTACAGAACTCGTATCATGAATTGCAATGGCACACCACAAGCCAAAATCGTTTTGAGACATATTCAACCAGTGTCCCACCAATGGAAAAACAAACAGAGCAATTGAATTAAGAATGAATATAACTCCCAACGCCACCGAAGTCTGCTTTTCGTCTGACTGTATCACAGGAGCAATTGCAGCTATGGCACTTCCTCCACAAATTGCAGTCCCACAGGAAATGAGATGTGATGTTTTCTTTTGAACTTTAAACAATTTCCCTAATAAAGTACCCAAAGCTATGGTTGCTATTATGGAACCAATCGTAAAAACAAAACCTTCCTTTCCTGCAGCAACAGCACTATTGACATTCATACCAAACCCCAATCCCACTACTGAAACTTGCAGCAATATATTGGTCGCTTTATGATTTAAATGTAAAAATGGGTGTCCAGAGACATTAGCTATAACCAAACCTAATACTAAAGCAATAGGAGGAGAAATAATAGGGAATAAACAAAGAAGAATTATTAAGATGAAAATGACCTGCTGTACTACAGCATTCATTTTCAATAATTGTTGGATATTAACTATAGCCGCTTTCATTAGTATTGTTCTTTTTAACATCACAAAGATCACTATAAATCTACAGCGTTGCCAATCGTAAATAATAATCTACTATAACTTTAGGTTATAATAGCTTGAAATGTTTTTTATGAATAATTCAGAAAGAGAATCTGATTTTCCTTGTAAAGTAATGATGTAAAAATAACGTTCAATTATCAAATTATCGACATCAATAATTTGCAATTCTTTATTTTTCAACTCTTTATCAACGGCGTGAATTGACATAAACGCAACACAATTCGAATTCATCAAATACGATTTGATACTTTCAGTGCTTCCCAATTGCATTTCGATCTGCAATTGATCTATTTTAATATGAAAAGGTTTTAAAGCATATTCAATAACTTCAAGTGTTCCAGACCCTTGTTCTCGAACAAGGAATCGCAACGATTTAAGATCGGCTGGATCGATTTCTTTTCTTTTAACTAATGGATTATTGGAATTGCAAACCAAAACCAGCTCATCCCTAATAAATTGCGTGTATTTTATCGATTGATTTTTGGATTGTCCTTCAACAATTCCAATTTCAATTTCTTTATTCAGCAGGGCATTTTCTATTTGTTCCGTATTACCGTTTAACAGATTCACTTTGACGGATTCCAGTTTTTGATGAAAACGAGCCAATAGCGGCGGAATAATATATTGGGAAATGGTTGTGCTCGCTCCCAACCGCAGCAAGCCTTTACGTTCATTGATAAAAGTACTCATATCAAAGTCGATTTCCCTGTAAATTTCAAAGATGTTTTTGGTGTGTCTCAATAACATTTCACCCGCATTGGTGAGCGCTATTTTCGAACCGTTTCTTTCGAAAAGTTTAATTTTATATTCTTCTTCCAATTCCTGAATGTGCTTAGAAATTGCGGGTTGCGTGATGAATAATTCGGCAGCGGCTTTTGTAAAGCTCAATCGCGTAGCTACAGTGTAAAATACTTTTAGTCTAAAATCCATAATCGCATTTTTGTCTAAATTAATAATTACAACATCCCATTATACTTTCGAACAAACCATTCGGTAGAAAGGAAAACAGCGATCAGAACCAGCAACCATTTCCAATCAATTAAAGGAGATTTGGTCACGATATCTTTCTGAACAGCTTTGTATTCCTCATTTTTCAAAAGTGTTTTTATCAGAGCATCGATTTCATTTGGGTAAAAATCCTTTCCTTTTGTTTGTGCTGCCACTTGTTTCAATTTTTGAACATCTGGATTTACAAACTGCTTTTCAATATCAAAATCCAGGATTTCAAAATGACCAGAATACGATGTTTTAGAGTTTAGTTCTTTTACCGAGAAATTATAACTTCCTGCCAAAAGCCCGTCAAGATTAACTTTATAGGTATTGTTTCCTTTTAAAAGGTCGTAATTCTTGGTTTGCTTTGTTTTAACGTTGGTCACAGCAATTGTCAAACGTGCTTTTTCATCAAAATCATAGTTCTTGTTGAAATATTGAGCAGTGATTTCGATAGCTTCACCAGAGTTGTAAAAGCTTTCGTGATTGACAACCAATGATTTTTTGGCATTATTGGAAGCCAAATATTGAATTATCTTATTGATGAAAACATCATATTTTTCAAAAGATTGATTGTCGATATGGCTTTGCAGACTCCATTTCCAACTGTTTTCCCCAAACAAATAAGCCGCTCTTTTCCCTTGATTCTCCGTAAAAGACAATAAAGGCGCTTTGGTATCTATATTTCTGATTTTGGCTGAAAGCAATATATTGACTTCTCCATTTGAGGTTATTGAACCATAATTATTCTGCAAAGGGGGTAAATTTTCAAAACCTAAATTATCCACCGCAAAAAGATTAAACTGCGAATCAAAACCAGCCAAATAATCTTCTTCCTGGCTACTCATTTTAAAAACAAAATTGTTTTGCTCTTGGTTCAAAAATGAAAAGTCGGTAGCGGTTCCTGTTATGACAAAAGTATTTAAATTGGCTTTTTTATTCGCTTCAAAAACAGACTTGAAAGCCGAATTTGGCTGATACAAAACAAGCACATTATAATCCTGCAACGACTTTACCTCATTCGGTTTCAACAATACTACTTTATGTTGCAAATTGGATTCAATCGCTCTTTTTAAAACACCAATATCAGGATGATTTATGGCCGAAACAATGGCAACTGTAGTTTTTTGGTCTATAACTTCAACTGCAAAATTCTTGATATTATTGAAAGTGTTTTTTTCACTTTCTTTGGATTCAATTTTAGCTTTATAAACCTGTAATCCCACTTTATTAGCAGGCAAAAGCACATTTACTACAGCTGTTTTCTTAGATGGCGATAACGAAACACTTTCTTTATGCAGCACTTCATTTCCTTGTGTGATACTAAAATTTGCCGTCACATTTTTATCTCCGGCATATTGCAAAAACACTTCAACCGGAAATTTATTCTTCAAGAATGCGTATCTATTAACGTTCAGCTGATTGATTTTTAAATCAAAAACTTTGGTCGTGTCACCCAAAACCAAAGGATAAACTTTATTGTTTTCATCAAAACTATAAACGTAATCATTTCCGGAAGTTTGATTTCCATCGGTTATGATTACAGTTGGATAAAACGCATTTTTATAGATACTCTTCAAGTTTTTTGCAACCAAATCCAAATTAGTTTGATTCCCTTTAAAAGTCAAACTGTCCGATTGTCGAAAATCGGTATCAAAAAGATAGGATTGCACTTCAAATTTTTCTTGAATAGCACTATTTGAAGTTAATTTTTGGGCTAATTCCAGAGCTTTTTCTTTGGCATTCAAAAAAGAGATAGAGCTTGAATTATCAACCACTATAGGCAATGGCGTTTTGATAATTTCCAGTTTGTTGGTCGTGATAATGGGATTTATCAAAAGCAACAAAATCGAAAAAATACTCAGAAAACGCAAAAAAGTCAAAAACAAATACACATTCGATTTGTTTTTGACTTTGTATAAATATTGAAAAAATGACAAGCAACCCGCTATTATTAAAGAAAGTAGAAGTAATAGAATCGTTCCTGCTGTCATATTTTTATATTTTAAACAATGAATTTTTAATTATTTCTACATTCAAAATCCATCATTTATAATTCATAATTATTTTAGGTAAGCATTCCACCGCAAACATTCAAAACTTGACCTGTAATATAAGCACTCATATCAGAGGCCAAAAACAAACAAGCATTTGCAACATCTTCTGTAGAACCTCCGCGTTTCAAAGGAATACCTTCTCTCCATCCTTTTACCACATCCTCGCTCAATTTTGCAGTCATTTCAGTTTCAATAAAACCTGGAGCAATTGCGTTACAACGAATGTTACGTGAACCCAACTCCAAAGCTACTGATTTAGTAAACCCAATAGCACCTGCTTTCGAAGCTGCATAATTTGTTTGACCTGCGTTACCAGAAACACCAACTACAGAACTAATATTGATGATAGAACCAGCGCGTTTTTTCAAAAATGTCTTCTGAATCGCTTTAGTCATATTAAAAACCGATTTCAAGTTAACATCGATAACTTGGTCAAAATCAGCCTCGGACATTCTCATTAATAAATTATCTTTAGTGATTCCAGCGTTGTTTATCAAGATATCGACAGTTCCAAAATCAGCCAAAACTGCATCAACAAAAGTTTGTGCTTCATTAAAATCAGCTGCATTAGATTTATATCCTTTGGCTTTAATCCCCAAAGCATTCAATTCATTTTCCAAAGCATTTGCAGATTCTACTGATGAGCTATAAGTAAAGGCAACATTTGCTCCATTTTTTGCAAAAACTTCGGCTATTCCTTTTCCAATTCCACGACTTGCGCCAGTAATAATGGCTACTTTTCCTTCTAGTAATTTCATATTTGTAAAAATTATTTATTAGATGTCATATATGTTATCGCTTGCTATTCATTGGTGTTTGCTCTGCAAACTGCTCATTAATAGCGATTTCATATTCACTTAATATTTATTTTATTAGGCTGTTATCCTTTGCAATCTGACGCAAATGAGCTTGATAACATTCGTCAAATATATAATAAAAATGCGGAATGAAAAAAATTACAATTTCAATTCTACCGTTTTTGCAATCGAGTTCTATTATAAACTTGGAGCAGAAACATTTGGCTCTTTTATCAAGATTAGTCCCGCTATTCGTTACAATCTTGTGAGCCGAACCCCGGCTCACAAGGATTTCCGCTGCTATCGGGGCTAAAGGAAGATCTTTTGCTTTTTTATCATCATTCAAAAAAGAAAAAAAACTAAAAATAGCTGTCTGAAGCTCGCAAGAAGCAGTCCGAAGATTGTTTGACGCTGTCCGAAGACCGTTTGAGGGAGTCCGAAGCTCGTATCAGGCAGTCCGAAGCATACAACAGAGACTCCGAAGCACGTATCAGGTCATTATTTTCTCTTCGGACGCCCTATTTTACTGAGCGGAGTATAAAAATAGTTAAAATAACCAAAATTCTCCCTTTACAGAATTGTGAGTATTATTATCTATATTTGGAAAAGGAATAAAACAAAATAAACCATCGTCAATCAACCCAGTTGTAGGTTTATAGTTGCTGCTGTATAGCAAGTATACAAAAGTTATGAGGCATTTTAAGAACCAAAACCACGAATGATAATCAAAGCAGAAATAATAAATCAACCATATTCAGGAGAATACAGCGAAAGAGTTTACGACAATGAAAGCGTGTGGAATTCTCAAAGTTGGACATTTATAAAGTTCACCAATGATGACTATTCAGAATGGTGTGGACATTTTCGTGGATTTCCAAGAGAAGTTGCTATCTCGACAATGCGTGATATTATTTTGGTCTTGACTTCTGACTACTTATTTAAACTTGACAGAAAAACGGGAAATTTGACAGATTTTGAAGACCAACCACAATATCAAAATCTAACAGTTGCACCGAATGGAGATTTTATTCTTGCTGACTATTACAACTTTGAAAAAATTACCACAAGTATAAACCAGAAAGAACGAATTGAAAGCCCAATTCAAATGGATATAATAGAATTTAAAAATTGGCATAAAACAAAACTTGAATTTACTTGTGACGAATTTTTGAATTGGGATAGACATTTGACAATGACTTATGATAGTGAAATAAACAAGATTGAGATAAAAAACGCCACATAACAGCCGTTTGGCGAGATTGGGGTTTTAGGCTAAATTTAAAGATGGTTTTGTATTTGAAAAATTTGTGTCTAACCGAAAAATCTCGCCTCTTTATTCCCCAACCTCGCCAAGCACCAGAACATTAGCACTCATAATATGAACATCGCACAAAGTATAAATGAATATATCGAATTCGACATTCTCAAAATTCAAAATTTTGAAGATATGAAACGTGTGTTCAAATTAATAAAAGAAGCGAAAGAGCTTCAAAAACCAAAAGGTGATAAATTTTGGCTTGAGAATTTTCCAAAGTATTGTTTACAGAAATTTTATTTTGTTGAAAATGATATCAAACCTGATTTTAAAACCGTAAAATTGAGTAAAAATGTTTGGCATTTTTATTCTCTAATAGAGTTATTGGAAGTAAATTATGAAATTGAATATATTGATTGTTTATTAATCAACCCAAATAAAGGTAAGCTAATTTTCAATGCATATTCTTTTCCGTATGGCGGGACAGATGGTTTAATTACTTTTATAAAATCATTTGATTGTATACCAACAAGAATGGACGATGGAACTGAAGAAATAAACATAGAAAAGAAATCAATATTGAATAAAATAAAAGAGTTCTTTAGCTAACGAATAAAAATTACGAATGCTAACAGGTACTACAAAAGATTTGGGCAATAGGCTTAATGGAAAGTTGGTTTTGTCTTTGGGATGATTTGGCAACCAGATAGCGTGGATTTGCAATTCGTGCCCTCTCCAACTTATTTTTTTTGTAATTTTTCTTTTTGGGGCTTGTTCCTAAAAATCCAAAATACCAACTCTTTAGCCCTGATGGAAGCGTCATCCCGTCCCGTCTTTTTTGACGGGAAGGAATATAGCGGAAAGCAGGAATCCATCCTTCCTAATAAAGCCCATTCTTTCGCTCCTGAAACTTAGATTATTTCAACTGGGAAATCACTATAAAAATAACTGCAATCAAGGCCAGCAAAAGGCCTGTTATATTCAACTTGGTTACTTTTTCCTTGAAAATAAAAATCCCCACAAGACTGCCAATCATAATAACCCCCATATTCATACCGGCAAAAACAGTAGAAGGATTTTCGGCAAATGCCTGATGCGCCTTTAGATAAAACAGGATGTTTCCAAAATTGAAAACCCCAACCAAACCTCCAAAAATGACACTTTTGAAATCAATTTTAGTCTTCTTGAAAAGTATTTCATAAGCATTGAAAAGTATCATTATAACAAGCGCTATCGAGAAAAGAACAAATAACGAAGTGGTAAAAGGCAATGTAGAAGTCAGCGCTATTTGTTTAAAAAGAAGGTCAATCACTCCAAAACCAAGCAATACAAGTGTTGGATAAATCCATTTATTCTCTTTGTTTTCGGTAGGTTTATCCAGAATAAGGATGATTGCCGGAAATCCAAACAAAAGGGCAGTCAATTTAAGTCCGCTGAATTGCTCTCCAAAAAACAACCAGGCTCCTAAAATGGAGATAATCAGTGATAATCGTTGAGCAACATCGGTTTTTACGATGCCCATATGTTTTATGGAAGTCGCCAGAAAAAGAAATACAACAGGCAACAAAATACCCAATGAAATGAAGATTCCCCAAGGCGAAGAAGCGTCCAAAACCGTTAAATCTGGGCTAAAAACCAAATAACACAACGCTAAAGCGAATACATAATTATACGCCACAATTTGTGTTGCAGACACTTGATATTTGCGAGCAATTTTGAAAATAACACCTACAGTCACGCTGCAAATAACAGACAGAATAAGAAATAACATAGTTCTATTTTTATTCCTGCAAAAATAGTGTTTAAACCTAGAATGCGCATTAAATTCTCAAAGCAAACATATGTTTTATTTTTACCGCAGATTCGCAGATTAATTTCTTGAAAATTAAATTTTCTAATTTCAAAGAAATCAATTTATTGAATAGGTATTCATTAAAATCTGCGAATCTGCGGTTATTCTTTTTACTCTTGTCTTTAACTAGAATTAAATTCTGTTCCCAACAACAAATATGGTTACTCCGAAATATTTTTAATCAACTTTATACTATTTTTAATATTATTTAAGTTCTATAAAACTAAATTGCACTAAAATAAATTGAAATGGAGAACATAAAAATACTTTGGGTTGATGATGAAATCGATTTGCTGAAACCACATATATTATTTCTGGAGAAAAAAAATTACAGCGTTACCACTTGTAATAATGGTCGTGATGCCATAGATATTTTTGACGAAAACAATTTTGACATTGTTTTTCTTGATGAAAATATGCCCGGAATGAGCGGTTTGGAAACATTGTCTGAGATGAAAGAGAAAAAATCTTCTATTCCGATGATAATGATTACCAAAAGTGAAGAGGAATATATAATGGAAGAAGCCATTGGTTCTAAAATTGCCGATTATCTTATCAAACCCGTAAATCCTAATCAGATTTTATTGAGTTTGAAGAAAAACTTAGACCATTCCCGATTGATTTCGCAAAAAACGACTTTGGATTACCAAAAAGAGTTCCGAAAAATCACTATGGAAATGGCAATGGTCAACTCCTATGAAGATTGGGTGGAATTATACAAAAAACTTATTTTTTGGGAACTTGAATTGGAGAATATCAATGATCAAGGAATGATTGAAATTCTCGAATCGCAAAAGGTGGAAGCCAATTCTCAATTTGGGAAATACATTGAACGCAATTATGAAGATTGGTTTGCACCAAAAGCAGACAAACCGATTCAATCCCATAATTTATTCAAAGAATTGGTCGTACCGGAGATTCTGAAAAAAGATAGACCCGTACTTTTTGTTGTAATTGACAATTTACGCTATGACCAATGGAAATCATTTGAAAGTGTTGTTGGCAATTACTACAAACTTGAAAAAGAAGTCCCTTATTTCTCTATACTTCCTACGGCTACGCAATATGCTAGAAATGCTATTTTCTCTGGATTAACTCCTCTTGAAATGGAAAAACAGTTTCCACAATATTGGAAAAATGACCCGGAAGAAGGAGGTAAAAACTTGTATGAAGCCGAATTTTTAACGGCCCAAATTAAGCGTTTAAGACTAGATTTAAAAGAAGATTATTTCAAAATCACCAATTTGGCCGGCGGAAAAAAACTAGCCGAAAGTTTTAAATCACTAAAAGACAACGATCTTGTGACTGTAGTTTACAATTTTGTTGATATGCTTTCACACGCCAAAACAGAAATGGATGTGGTAAAAGAACTGGCTTCTGATGATAAAGCCTATCGTTCCTTGACTTTGAGTTGGTTCAAAAACTCACCGTTACTGGAAATTATTCAACAGGCACAAAAATTAGGATTCAAATTAATACTAACTACCGATCACGGTACAATCAATGTAAAAAATCCATCAAAAGTGGTAGGTGATAAAAACACCAGTTTAAATTTACGCTATAAAACAGGACGTAGTTTGACTTACGAACAAAAGGATGTCTATGCCGTAAAAGAACCAAAACTTATCGGTTTACCTGCCATAAATATGAGTAGTTCGTATATTTTTGCAAAAAATGATTTGTTTTTGGCTTATGTAAACAACTACAATCATTATGTTAGTTATTACAAAAACACTTATCAGCACGGTGGAATCTCATTGGAAGAAATGATTATTCCTTTTCTGGTTTTTAACCCAAAATAAAAAAAGAAGACAGTTTTCAGTTTTTAGTTAGCAGTTATTATGCTGATGAAAAAATTGAAAACTGCATTTAAAACTATAATTCATAACTGAATACAAAAGAATGACTATCACATTTTCTATAGAACAACTTGCAGAGGTTGCTAAACAAATTTTAGATCAAAACCCCAATAAAGTAATCCTTTTCAATGGAGATATGGGCGTTGGTAAAACAACATTAATCAAACAGCTTTGTAAAACATTGGGCGTAAATGACGCAACCAGCAGTCCTACGTTTTCTTTGGTAAATGAATACCAAACAGACAATAATCAAACGGTTTATCATTTTGATTTTTACAGATTAAACAAAGAAACGGAAGCATTGGATATGGGTGTTGACGATTATTTATATTCCGGAAATTGGTGTTTTATCGAATGGTCTGAAAAAATTGAGAATTTGATTCCGCTACAACACACTGTAATTACAATCGAATTATTGCCTAATGGTGAGCGTTTATTAGAATTAAAGTAATTGAATAATGAGTTTAGATACCAATAAAGTCGAAATCATCCCTTTTTCAATCGAATTAAAGGAGCCAATCAAAACCTTAAATTTAGAATGGCTTCATAAATATTTTAAGGTTGAACCTAAAGATGAAAAAGTATTATCCGATCCTCAAGGCGAAATAATAGACAAAGGCGGAATGATTTTTTATGCACAATACAACAATAACATTGTCGGTACGGTTTCTTTATTAAAAATAGACAATACCACATTTGAATTAACAAAAATGGCTGTTTCTGATGGAAATCAAGGTTTAGGCATTGGCAAAAAACTAATGGAACATTGTTTGAATGAGGCAAAAGCGAAAGGAATTCAAAAATTGATTCTGTATTCCAACCGAAAATTACTTCCTGCGATACATTTATATGAGAGTTTTGGCTTCATTGAAATTCCTGTCGAAGAAGGTGTTTATGAAAGAGCCGATATCAAAATGGAGAAAAAAATATCTTAATTCTGTTATTTTTAGATAATTTAATTAGATGCTAGAGCAAACTCATAAGCAAAAAAAATGACCGCAGATTCGCTAATTTATTTTTTTAAAAAAATTAGAATTTCCTTATTTCATAAAAACTAATTTGCGTTAATTCAGCTGAAAGCGGTTAATTCACTAATAATTTTGCATTAAAATCTGCGAATCTGCGGTAAAAAACTCAAGCGCTTGTTCTGAATTAGGTACTGGTAAAACATAATACTTTGAATCTTTTTTGTAAATTGTACCACTAATTACATGAAATCAATGTCTCTAAGTCCATTCACAAAAGAACAATTACTGCCTCAAGAAGAAAAACTAGAAATAGCTAGACATAAAAGCCAACTTTTTATAGGAATTCCAAAAGAGACCAGTTATCAAGAAAGACGCATTTGCCTTACACCTGATGCCGTGAATTCCCTTACCTATCAAGGACATAGAGTAATGATTGAAGCTGGAGCTGGTGTAAGTTCCAGTTATAGTGATAAAGAATATAGCGAAGCCGGTGCCGAAATTACCCAAGACACCAAAAAAGTTTTTGGTTGTCCAATGCTTTTAAAAGTAGAGCCACCAACAGTTGCCGAAATTGAAATGATGAATCCAAAAACAATTGTTTTATCTGCGATTCAATTAAAAACCAGAAAAAAATCATACTTCGAAGCTTTATCCCGAAAAAAAATAACCGCACTTGCTTTTGAATATCTAAAAGATACTGATGGCTCCTACCCTGCCGTAAAATCATTGAGTGAAATTGCAGGAACTGCTTCCATATTAATTGCTGCCGAATTAATGATTACCAATGAATTCGGAAAAGGATTATTGTTTGGTAACATTACAGGAGTTGCCCCAACCGAAGTGGTGATTCTTGGAGCCGGAACTGCAGGAGAATTTGCCGCCAGAACAGCCATTGGACTTGGAGCCAGCGTTAAAGTTTTTGACAATTCAATTACCAAACTACGTCGTTTACAAAACAACTTAAACCAACGCATTTTTACTTCAACCATTCAACAAAAAGCATTACTCAAAGCTTTAAGACGCTGTGATGTAGCTATTGGTGCTATGAGAGGAGCAGAACGATGCCCAGTTGTAGTGAGCGAAACCATGGTTGAACACATGAAAAAAGGTGCCGTAATTGTTGACATCAGTATTGACACCGGCGGTTGTTTCGAAACATCTGAAGTTACGACACACGAAAAACCTACTTTTATAAAGAATAATGTTTTGCACTATTGTGTACCCAATATTCCTTCCCGTTACTCTAAAACAGCTTCGCTTTCCATAAGCAACATTATCACTCCCTATTTATTGCAAATTGCAGAAGATGGCGGTATTGAAAGCGCTATACGTTGCAATGCAGGCCTAAAAAACGGTATTTATTTGTATCACGGCATACTTACCAACAAAGCCATTGGCGATTGGTTTGATTTACCTGATAACGATATTAATTTAATTGTTTTTTAACTAAACTTTCCCATACCTTTGCGCAAAAATTAAAATATGAAATGAGCATACATTTAAATAGGTTGTTAAGACCAACAGTAAATATGCGAATTACATATGACCAATAAAAAACAATAAATATTAAATATGAATTTTATACAACGTTTTGCTTACTATCTAGTAGGTTTGATAATGGGTTTATTTGTAGTTGCAGCTATATTCAGCGGAAAAGATACTCGTTGTAATTATTTCCCAAATGCCAGAGTTTTGAAAGATTTAAGCAGTAAACCTTTTTTCTATTCGGATAAAGCTTCCCTTATTTTATCGCAAAAATGGATTGACACTACCGATATTAAAAACACACTTAAACTTGGAGACGTCGATTTTGACCAAAGTAATGTTCCTTACAAAAAAGGAAAACTATACGTTATTGAAGGCAAAACCAGAAAAAACCAAGAAATCATAATCAAAGTGATTAACTACGAGAACAAAGCGGTCTTAGAAGACATCAATAAAAAATAAGCATATCAAACTCTTCCTCGCGAAGAGTTTTTTTTTATTTCTTTTTGAAGCAAAAACAAAAGTTTTTTTTTGGAAGCATTGTTCCCGCTATTCGTTACAATCTTTTTATTTTTAAAGAAAAAACAAAAAGGATTTCCACTGCTATCGGGGCTAAACCAAACATAGTATCTCTTTGTTATTATTTACAATTACAACAACTAAAAACAATAAAAAAACCATAATTCAAATCAAAGAATTATGGTTTTATATTTATCGCTATTTAGCGATTTGATTCTAATTATCTTTGAGTCAAGTAAGCCAAAACGTTTTTCTCAATTCTTTCATTGATATTCGAAATATCAGCTTTTACAAACTTCTCACCAAGAATATTTTCATACAACTCAATATATCTATCCGAAACAGTCTCAATATATTCATCTGTCATATTTGGTATTTGTTGTCCTTCCAAACCTTGAAAACCGTTTTGGATTAACCAACGTCTTACGAATTCTTTTGACAATTGTTTTTGCTCTTCCCCTTTATCTTGTCTTTCTTGGTATCCTTCAGAATAGAAATAACGAGAAGAATCTGGAGTATGAATTTCATCAATCAATACAATAACACCGTCTTTGGTTTTTCCAAATTCGTATTTTGTATCCACCAAAATCAAACCACGACTTGCAGCGATTTCAGTTCCTCTTTGAAATAAAGCACGAGTATATTTTTCTAATACTAAATAATCTTCTTCAGTAACTATTCCATTAGCCAAAATAGCTTCTCTTGAAATATCGGCATCGTGTTCTCCATTATCGGCTTTTGTAGTTGGTGTGATAATCGGTTCTGGAAACTTATCATTTTCTTTCAAACCCTCTGCCATAGTTACTCCACAAATTTGTCTTTTACCAAGAGCATATTCACGAGCAGCATGTCCAGAAAGATATCCACGAATAACCATTTCAACTTTAAAAGGCTCACACAAATGACCAACAGCAACACTTGGATCTGGCGTGGCAATTAACCAGTTTGGCACAATATCTTGAGTCAATTCCATAAATTTTGTAGCAATTTGATTCAAAATTTGTCCCTTGTATGGAATTCCTTTTGGCAAAACGACATCAAATGCAGATAGTCTATCAGTAGCTATCATTACAAGTAAATCGTCATTTATATTGTAAACTTCCCTTACTTTTCCGCGATATACAGATTTTTGATTCGGAAAATTAAAATTGGTAGTAGTAATTGTATTGCTCATCAGTAGTGTGTTGTAATGTTGTTGTTTTGGCAAAAATAGTCTGTTTAAAAGAGATACACAAAAATGTTTATACATTATTCAGACTCAAAACATAATATCGTTTAGTTTTTAAGAAGTGTCGTATTAAACAAATTTAATATTCGACTATATTCATCAACCCAAGAATATGTTTCTTTAAACCCGTGAGATTCCACGGGATAAGAAGAAAGGCTCCAATTCTTCTTTCCTAATTCAATAAAACGTTGTGAAATACGAACAATATCTTTGTATTCTACATTGTCATCAACCATTCCGTGTAGCATTAACAAATTTCCTTGTAAATTATCTGCAAAATAGATTGGAGAACTCTTTTTATAGGCAATTGGGTCGGTTTCTGGAAAGTTTAGAATATTTGAAGTATATCCATGGTTATAATGTGCCCAATCAGTAACAGATCGTAAAGCTGCTCCCGAAGCAAATTCCTTAGGAGCTGTAAGCATAGCCATCAAAGTAATAAATCCACCATAAGAACCTCCATAAATACCAACTTTATTAGGATCTACACCGAAATTTTTAACTAGATAATTTTTCCCATCAATTTGATCAGTTAAATCTTTCCCTCCCATAAAGCGATATATCCCTGTTCTAAAATCTCGACCATATCCATCACTTCCTCTGTAATCAATATCCAATACAGTATACCCCAAATCTGTCAACAAATTATGAAACATATATTCTCTGTGGTAGTTACTCCAATAGTTATGGGCGTTCTGAAGATAACCAGCACCATGAACAAAAATAATTGCTGCTTTATTACTTTTATCAGATTGAGGTTTGTACAATCTGGCATAAACTGATATTCCATCTTGAGCTTGGAATGTAATCACTTCTGGAGTACGCCATGGATACTTTTTGAATTCCTCTTTTGTCGAAAAAGTTATTTGATGAAGACTTGTGTTCTTTTTGTTTTCAGCATAATATAATTCCCAAGGCTTATTCTTAAAAGAGTAACGAACTAATAGTGTACTTTCATCTGGTGATAAACTTACTTCATGTGCTCCATCATTAGTTAGAATAGGCTGTAAAACACCATCAGTAGTCGATAATTTATAAAAATTTCTGTTACCGGGATGGGTAGTATTTGTTGTCAAATAAAAGGTTTTCTTATCTTTTGATAAAATCACATCTCGTACTTCCCAATTTCCTTTAGTAAGTTGAGTTTTCTTTTTATTTTTAATATTGTAAGTGTACAAATGAGAATACCCTGTTTCTTCTGATTGAAAATAAATGGTTTCATTATCTCCAAGAAAACCAATTATCCCAGAGTCAAAAGCATAGGACGGAATACCAGGTCCTCCAATCCAAGCTTCATCATGCTGATGCTCTATTTCTTCGAAAGTATTCTTTTCTAAATCAAGTTTCACGAGCCATCTATCCTTATTATCCTGGCTTCTAATCTCGGCTACTGCAAGAGTTCCGTCCTGATTGTATATAGGTTCCTGAACAACAATTAGTTTATCTGTTTTTTTATCACTTTTTAAATTTGGGTATGAATCGTAATATTTAGGTACATCCTGGATATGACTTAATGATGAGAAGTTCATATAATAAACAGTGTCCTTAGCAACTGAATAGATTCCAAATTTTGAAGGCACCAAATTATTTACAGAAACTTTCTCTTTAGTATCAGGAGTTTTATTATAACCATCTTTTGTTATAAAAACCTCCATTTTTTCACTTTGAACTGTAGCCTTATCTGTTAATCTAAAAGTTACGAAGTTTCCTTGAGGATTTGAACTTAAATTTCCGAAATCACTTTTACCATAGAAATATGCCTTTGGAAAATCAGATTTGCTAACCTTTTCTTTTTCAGTATTCCATTTCTTTTTTGCCGCTTGGTCACGAATAAATTGAAATAATTCATTTTGCTGACTTTTTAAGAAAGATTCTTTTTCAATTTCAGATTCTTGCTTATTTCCTTCCTTAAAATTAGTAAGTTGCAATACTGTTCCTTCTTTGGCATTGTATTTTAAAAGATTGCCATTTTGTTCAAAAAAAAGCACTCCAGTTTCAAAAGCCAGTTTCAAATTTGAAACAGGATTTTCTTGTTGTAAGAGCTTTTTAGTTATTTTATTCTTTACGGAATAGGAATATAAAGTCCCATTTTCAATAAAGTACCCTAAATCTGAATTTGGATTTCTTTTTAAATCAATTCTTGAAAAATTAGCTTCTTTTGCTGGAGCCAATTGCGGGGCTGTCATTCCTTTCTCCCAATAATAGATGCTTTTATCAATATCGTCATTCGGATTCCATTCAAAATAGATTCTTTTACCATCTATAGACCAATGCCCATTCGTTGGTTGTACACCTACAAATGATTCGCCTTTCATGATTTCTTCTAATTTTAAACTCTGACTTTGGCTACCTATACCATAGACCAAACAAAACAAAATAATTATTTTTTTCAACATTTTTTATATTTTAATCCTGCAAAAATACAGAAAAAATAACACTCTCACTCTCCTATTTTCCATTGAAAAAAAGAGGGTAAAAGTGTTATTTAATATTATAAAATTTTGATTAAAACTGTCAATGAAATAGAATCCCTAAAATATAGTTTAGCTAAACTTCAACAAAATAATTGATCATATATATCTAAGATGAAACACTAAATCCTTCTAATATTTCAGTTAAATATTTGGCAACACCATCTTCATTATTGGTTGAAATCACTTCTAAATGAGGCAATTTGCTTTTTAAGTTTTCTGGTGCATTACCCATAATTAATCCAATTCCTGCTGCGTCTAGCATTTTTTCATCATTAAATCCATCACCAAAAGAAATAGCTTCTTCAAACGAATAACCTTCTTTTTCAAGAATCTTGGCAATAGCTACACTTTTATCCACAGATTTATCCATAAACTCTAAACAAATTGGCAAACTAAAAGCATGACTAAACACATCCGAATGATCTTCAAGAATTTTATCTCTCAAATCTACTAATTTCTGATGGTCATCATGGGTAAAAAATATTTTTATGGCGCTATAATCATCCAATGCTGCAAAATCTACCACTTCTGGAGGATAGGCCAAATCTTTCTGAAAAGCATTAAGTTTTTTATTCGTTTTTGAAGTTTGCCAAACAGTCTCCTTAAATAAAACCGTGGTAATTTCTGGATCTATATCCAATGATAAAATCGATTTAACTGCATCTCCTTCTAAATTAAAAGAATACAAAAGTTCTTTTTTTGGTGAATGGATTCTTGCTCCATTTGAAGTCACTAAATAAACAGGGAGCTCCAAACTGCTAACTATTGCCATAGCATCCATGTGATGACGCCCAGTTGCAACAATAATTAAATAATTTTGTTCATGCAGTTCTTGAAAAACAGATTTGGTATAGGCTGATATTGTATGATCTGAGTTAAGTAATGTTCCGTCTAAATCACTAATTACTACTTTAATTTTTTGTTTCGACATTTTAAAATTCATTTTCATTTTTAATATTTTCAAATTTATTGCATTTCAAGAAGATACCCAAAAAGTAACCCATATATAAACCGCTTTTAACGTAATTATATCGATATGTTAACTTTAATTGGGAAATCGAATACAGAACTAAGAATCTTCTTTATTTTACAAAGAAAAAGGAGAAACTCAATAATTGAGTTTCTCCTTTTCTAATTTGATTATTACTTTTTATCATTAAATCTTAAACTAAAAAGTAGTCTAACTTAATAATCATTGTTTTCAATTTGTTTGTAAGCATCAATCACTTTTTTCACCAATCGATGACGTACAATATCCTTATCATCAAGATAAATGATTCCAATTCCGTCAACATCTTTTAAAACCAATATAGCTTCTTTAAGTCCAGAAATTGTTCTTCGAGGTAAATCTACTTGTCCAGGATCACCGGTAATCATAAACTTGGCACTTTTTCCCATACGAGTCAGAAACATTTTCATTTGCGAATGCGTCGTATTTTGTGCTTCGTCCAAAATTACAAATGCATGATCTAAAGTTCGTCCACGCATGAAAGCCAAAGGTGCAATTTGAATAATTCCCTTTAAGATATAATCTTCCAATTTTTCATTGGGTAACATATCTCGTAATGCATCATATAAAGGCTGCATATAAGGGTCTAGTTTCTCTTTCATATCACCTGGAAGAAAACCTAGATTTTCACCAGCTTCTACTGCAGGTCGGGTCAGAATAATTCGCTTGACTTGTTTTTCTTTTAAAGCTTTTACTGCCATCGCAACACCCGTGTAGGTCTTTCCGGTACCAGCAGGTCCAACGGCAAAAACCATATCATTTTTTTCCATTGTATCCACCAACAACTGTTGATTGGGAGTCATAGGTTTAATGATTTTTCCACCTACGCCATGAACTAGAATTTTGTCATGACCAAAAGCTTTTCTTTCCTCCTGATCATCACTTTGAATCACTCGTTCGATTACATTATCATCAATAGTATTGTATCGGGTGAAATGCAACATCAGGCGCTGAAACCGCTTTTCAAATTCATCTAAAACATCTTTGTCTCCAAAAGCTTTAAGAGTAGTGCCTCTTGCGACAATTTTTAGTTTTGGATAATATTTCTTAATTGACTCTAGGTGTGAGTCTTGAGTGCCCCAAAAATCTTTTGGAGCAATGTCGATGAGCTCGATGATTCTTTCGTTCAAAATAAGAAGTTTTTAAGTTAATAATTGAGTTTCAATCAATTTTAATATTTACGCTGCAATACTTCCATTACAGTTTTTAATTTCTAAATCGGTAAATAATACTAAAAAACATCTTTCTAGAATCCGGGAAATTCTAGTTCTAAATTATACGTTGGCCTTTAATTTTTTTAACATAGACTCATTCAAGAAATCGGAAGCTTTAATAGATAAAATTTCACAAAGATTGTCTTTAAAAAGCAATTCAATCTCAGTTCCGTTTATATCCATAGCTGTAACATCCTCTATTTTTTCTTTTTCGATTTCGCCTGATTTACCTGAAAAATTCGATTTATCTGTTGTGGTATTTGACAAACCGTTCTGGCTAAAACAATGCAGGCTACAAAAGAAAAGAAAAAAAACAACAATAAACTTAGGCATAAATTTTTGTTTTTAATTCTAATTAAATTCTGTTCAAATAAAGTATAAAATACTTTAGCTTTGCATTTCTCAAATTTAAGAAAAAATAAGTTTCGGTCGCTACAAAACCCAATAGTTATAAACAATTTTATGTCAATAATTACCCTTACTACCGATTATGGCTTAAAAGACCACTTTGTTGGTGCTTTGAAAGGGAAAATATTATCTGAGTATTCTGACGCTACAATTATTGACATTTCACATTACATAGATCACTTTAACACTGTTGAAGCCAGTTATATTATTTCGGCCTCCTATGACAGCTTTCCAAAAGGGACTGTTCATATCATTGGAGTCGATTTAGAATCCAACAAAGAAAATCAACATATTGTCATGCAATGGAATGATCATTTCTTTATTGCTGCTGATAATGGTATCTTAAGTATGCTTTCGCAAAAGATACTTCCACAAAAAATAGTTGCAATAACCATCCATGATCGACTGCATAATGACGCTACCGATTTAGATGTTTTTGTCAAAGTAGCTTGTCATATTGCAAAAGGTGGGGTTCTTAACGTAATTGGGAAAGAAATTAAAAGCCTGAAACAAGTAACCGATTTACAAGTAGTCCTTAGCGACGACGGAAATCAATTAAAGGGAAATGTAATTTACATAGATCATTTTGGGAATGTGGTGACCAATATTTCCAAGAAACAGTTTTTGGAATGTTCCAAAGGACGAGATTATGAAATTATATACAGAAACCAATCCATCAAAACTATTTTACCTTATTATTCGGCCATTGCCAGTTCTGATAAATATCCGATAAAATATTATGAAGGCCAAAAATTGGCCATTTTCAACGAAGCTGGCTTTCTTGAAATTGCAATTTTTAGAAGTAATCCATTAACGGTCGGTTCTGCAAGCACATTACTGGGACTTAATTATAGGGATGTGATTTCGATACGATTTAAAAATTAAACCTACTTTGAAATTGATATTGCATTAGCATTAAATAAAATTTAAACATGTTTGTACGAATAGTAAAACTGAGTTTTCACGAGGAAAATATTCCTGCCTTTTTGGAAAACTTTGAATTAATGAAAGATAAAATACGAAATGCTCCCGGAAATCGTTTCCTGGAACTGTATCAGGATAAAAACAACAAAAGTATTTTCTTCACTTATAGTTATTGGGAAACCGAAGATGACTTAGAAAACTACAGGAATTCTGAGCTTTTCAATACTGTCTGGACATTTACCAAACAATTATTCAATGCAAAACCAGAAGCTTGGAGCGTCGATAAATTAGTAAGTTTACAGTAAGTAGATTTTAGATTGCTGTTTTTAGATTGCAAATTTCAGATTAAAAAACTTAGTATATTTGCGCCTTTGTGGCAAATAAATGATTAAACAAAAAAATAAATGAAGTCAATCGTATTTCGCGAAATAAAATCCTTTTTTGGTTCACCAATCGGGTATTTGGTAATTGCCCTTTTCTTAATTGGAAACGGATTATTCCTTTGGGTTTTCGAAGGTGATTACAATATTCTAAACACCGGTTTTGCCGATTTAACACCATTTTTCACTTTGGCTCCATGGATTCTAATCTTCTTGATTCCTGCGGTAACCATGCGCAGTTTTTCGGATGAAAAGAAACAGGGAACACTTGAATTATTACTTACAAAACCCATCAGTCTTTGGGAGATTGTTAACGGAAAATTCTTGGGTGCTTTTCTATTAATTGTAATGGCCATCATTCCTACCTTTATTTATGTGGAAGTGATTTGGAATTTGGGCTCACCAGAAGGAAATTTAGATTTAGGAAGTACTCTTGGTTCTTATTTCGGATTGCTGTTTTTAATCGCCGCTTATTCTGCAATAGGAATATTTACTTCTTCAATTTCAGAAAATCAGATTGTATCCTTTATTATTGCCGTTTTCCTATGCTTCTTCTTCTATTTTGGTTTTGAGGGATTGGCTTCAATTTTACCAAGTTTTTCTTCTTTTATTTCATATTTCGGAATGCAAGATCATTACAAGAGTATGAGTCGAGGCGTTATAGACACTAGAGATGTAATCTATTTTATTAGCATTGCAGTTCTTTTCCTTTCTTTCACAGTCTTTAATTTAAAATCTATTAAATCGTAATGAAAGCATTCAATATAAAAAACGCCAAATCCTTATTGATCACTGTTGCGGTAGTATTTCTTTTAAATATCATTGGTAATTTCTTTTTCCATCGTTTTGATTTAACCCAAGACCATCGTTATACCCTATCCCCTACTACTTTAAAGATTCTTAAAGATGTAAAGAATCCATTATCTATAAAAGTGTATTTGCAAGGAGAATTGCCTGCAGAATTCAAGCGACTGCAATTGGAATCCAAACAACTATTGGAAGAATTTCAAGCGTACAATTCTAATATTATCATCGAATTTGTAGATCCATTGGAGAACAAAGACGAAAGTATGGACAATATCAAAGAATTGTATAGAAAAGGCTTAACTCCAATAAATATCACTGTTGATGACAAAGGAAAACAGTCACAATCAATGGTTTTCCCTTGGGCAATTGCTGTTTACAATAACAAAGAAGTGAATATTCCATTGTTGAAAAACATTATGGGAGCTTCTACCACACAAAAAGTGATTGGATCTGTTCAACATCTTGAATATTCTATTTCGGATGGAATCAATAAAATTTCCAAAGACAAACAAAAGAAAGTTGCCATCATAAAAGGAAACGGCGAGCTTCAGGAGCGTCATATTGCTAAATTTTTGATGCAAGTGCGCGAAAGTTATTTCATTGGACCATTCACTTTGGATTCGGTTGCCAAAAATCCAGAAGGCACATTAAAATCGTTGCAAAATTATGATTTGGCTGTCATTGCGAAGCCAACAGAAGCTTTTACCGATGAAGAAAAACTAGTCTTGGATCAATTCATCATGCACGGAGGAAAAACCCTTTGGTTGATAGATCAAGTCAATGCCGAAATGGACAGTCTTTACAATCCTTCGGGAGCTACATTAGCATTTCCAAAAGACTTAAATCTAAATGATATGCTCTTCAAATATGGAGTTCGTATCAATCCAGACTTGGTTAAAGACGAACAAGGAAGTCCTATAAAACTTGCCAGTGGAGAACAAGGAAGCGGAACACAATATCAGGATTTCAACTGGAAATTTGCGCCTCAGGTATATCCTATCAGCAAACATCCGATTGTGAAAAATCTGGGAGGCATCAAATTTGATTTTGCCAATGCAATGGACACTTTGAAAAACGGAATTAAGAAAACAGTTTTATTACAATCTTCTCCTTATTCCAAAAAGATAGGAACTCCTGTAGAAATCAGCCTTAACATGGTTTCCGAGCAGACTTCGCCAGCAGATTACCTCAATAAAGGAAATATTCCAATGGCCGTTTTATTGGAAGGTTCTTTTCATTCCATGTTTGAGAATCGCATTTTGCCTTTTGAAGAAAAATCATTTCAAGCCAAAGGAACAGAAAGCAAAATGATTGTAATTTCGGATGGAGATATTATAAAAAATCAATTGGATAAGACAGGACAACCTGTAGAATTGGGCTACGACCAACGATCTGGGAATTTATACGACAACAAAGATTTTATGATGAATTGTGTCAATTATCTATTGGATGATACCGGACTTATTAACATTCGAAGCAAAGATCTTGATTTGCCTTTGTTAGATAAAGAAAAAGTGTATGAAAACTATACCTTTACCCAATTCATAACTATCGGGCTTCCAATCTTAATTTTGCTCTTGTTTGGACTCGGATTTACGTTCTTAAGGAAAAGGAAATACAGCAAATAGATGTTAATAAAAAATTTGCAATACTAGAATAGTTTACAATATATTTGTAAAGTGTATTCTAAATTTTAATTCAGAAAAAGCACACCATTAAAAACAAAACAATACAGATGAAATTTATAGTATCGAGTTCGTACTTATTAAAACAATTACAAGTTTTAGGTAGCGTTATCAACAGTAACAACACTTTGCCAATCTTGGATAACTTCTTATTTGAATTAAATAATAACGAATTAACTGTTTCGGCATCCGATTTGGAGACTACTATGTCTGCTACATTGGCCATCGACTCAAAAAGTAAAGGAAGTGTTGCAGTACCTGCAAAATTATTATTGGAAATCCTTAAAACCTTTCCGGAGCAACCCTTAACTTTTACAGTTGAAGAAAACAGCACTATAGAAATTAGTTCGAACTCAGGAAAATATGCTTTGGCATATGCTCCAGGAGAAGAATTCCCAAAATCAGTAAACTTAGACAACCCATCGGTAACTCTAGTACCTGCTGATGTTTTGGCAACTGCTGTCAGCAAAACTATCTTCGCAGCAGGAAACGACGATTTACGTCCGGTAATGTCTGGGGTTTTCTTCCAGTTTTCTCCAGAAGGTTTGATTTTTGTGGCAACTGATGCTCACAAATTAGTAAAATACGCTCGCTCTGATGTAAAAGCATCTCAAGTGGCTGAGTTTATTATGCCAAAGAAACCTTTGAATATTTTAAAAAGTATCCTAAGCAGCTCAGATGCTGAAGTAAAAATAGAATACAACGATTCGAATGCTACTTTCTCTTTCGACAACTACATTTTATTATGTCGTTTAATCGATGGAAAATACCCGAATTATGAAGCGGTTATCCCAAAAGAAAATCCAAACAAGTTGATGATGGATCGTTCTCAATTCTTGAGTTCAGTACGTCGTGTTGCTATTTTCTCTAACAAAACAACACACCAAATTCGTTTGAAAGTTGCAGGAGCAGAATTGAACATTTCTGCAGAAGATATCGACTACTCTAACAAAGCAGAAGAAAGATTGACTTGTGATTATCAAGGAGACGATATGCAAATAGGTTTCAATTCTCGTTTCTTGACCGAAATGTTGAACAACCTACAATCAGACATGATTATGCTCGAAATGTCATTACCAAACAGAGCCGGAATCCTAACTCCAATAGATGGACTAGAAGAAGGCGAAACAGTAACAATGCTTGTGATGCCAGTAATGTTAAACAGCTAGTTACTTCAAAATACTAAACTAACCAAAACCATTTTTATATTTGAAAAGACCATAATTCCTAACCAGAGTTTTGGTTTTTTTTTGGTCTAAACTCAAAAACTTGCAAAATTGTTATGTCTTTGCGAGGTACGAAGCAATCTCATATCGAATGTCTATTCTAATTGATTTACTTTACGCGCAGTAGTGAGATTGCTTCGTACCTCGCAAAGACTTACAGTGTGCTAAATAACACCCATTTTTTGCATTAGGAAAGTAGCACTTTTGTTTTTACAAATACCGTCACGAAGTTTGTAATCAAAATGTAATTCGTTATTGCTGATTTCAACTTCAAAGCATTTGTTAGTAAGAATATCTGGAAACTCATTTGTGGTCAAACAAACCTCTATATCGTGTGTGGCTATTGCTCCAATTGCTTTTTTGGCAATTACTTTTTTGACTACTTCAATTGTTCCATTTCGTTTATCATCGGAGTTGGTACCTCGCAAAATTTCATCCAAAAGAACAAAAGCAGGATTCGTTTCCAATTCGTCCATTATTTGCTTCAAGCGCTTGATTTCGGCAAAGAAATATGACTCACTGTCAGATAACGAATCCGAGAGTCGCATAGAGACTAAAACAGGCAAAGGATGAACTTTTGCATTACTTGCACAAACTGGGGACCCCATTCCCGTAAGTACCATATTTACTCCTAAACTACGCAGAAAAGTACTTTTTCCAGACATATTGGAACCAGTCAGAATCATAAACGATTGCGGGTGAAATTTAACCTCATTCCCTACTCTTGAGTTCGGATTCAATAAAGGATGGCTTAAATCGGTAAAATCAATCTCGTAATTGGAATTTAATTTTGGGTACACAAATTCAGGATTATTATACGAGAAATTGGCTAAACTGTTCAGCATTTCAAATTCTCCTATTACTTCCAGCCATTCTTCCAATACTACAGCATGTTGTTTTTTCCAAGCTATCATTGATTTCAAGACGTGTACATTAAAAAGAAAAGTTCCATTGAACAATAGAGCTGTTACAAAATTTCCAATGCTATCCATTTTAGAAAATAACTCGGCCAATTGCTCAAGATGAACACTAGCTTTCTCGTTTTGGAAGTTCAGTTTTTGCTGCAAAGCAATTAATTTTTCAGACTGAAAGCTTTCATTTTCAATTTTTTGTACCAATAAACTATATTGACTTATAATCACATTGATATTATCCTCCTGAGCAATTTCCATTTTGATACGTTTTACGAAATAACCCAAAATGGTCAAATTGCAAACAAACAAAAATGAAAAATAAGAAAGAAAAACAATATTTGAAGTTATTAAATACCCCAAAAAGCTACTTAAAAGCAGTGCAGGAAACAAATAGGAAATAAACACAGCTACTTTTGACAAAGGCCTGCTATTAAAGACACTCCATTGTAATAAGGTTTTATAAAATGTTTCATTATCCTGTCCAACTTTGGCAACAGCCAAAAACTCTTGACGCCAGTTTAACTTCTCTTTTAATTCCTTAACTGCTTCATGATTCTTTAGTATTTCATCATTTGGAAAAAGTGTCAATAATTGTTTGGCCAAGGTTTTTTTACCAATAAAAGTAGCAGTTCTATTTAAGTTTTGAAATAACGAATGTTCTCCAAAAATATCCAAATCATAAGCATACGGATGCTGAAAATCATTGAATTCTAAGCCGTTTTCAAAAGGAATTGATTTTCGTTCCAAATAGGTTATTTCGTTTTGGTTAATTTCAACCAAAGCATTTTTTATCTTTTTCTGAAAAGACAGTTTCGAGTGGATTCGCATCAAAACAATAAAACCAGCAAACAGTATAACTGCCGAAATGGCAAATATTGATTCACTGGTTTTTATGTAATAAAATAAGCTTCCTAAAAAAAGCAAAACGCTTGTAAGTCTTATAAAACTAATACTATTATATTTCTTATTGATTGCCTTTAACTCCTCTGTATAATTTTGGCTATTGCTTTTGTATATTTCCATCGTTTGTTTTAATGATACACAAATGTAGGGAAAGTCTATTTCAATGGCAATGACAATAACAATGCTAATTTCAATAACAGTCTAAATTTTCAAATCTTTAATCTAAAATCACTCCTCTTCGTGCATTGCCAATACGGGCACAATTGAAATATTAGATAATTTTTGTGTCAGGCTTGGACGAAACAATTCGGAGAAGAAATTTCGTTTATGAGTTATCATAGCCAAAATATCAATATTTTTATGGGATGTAAAATCCAAAATTGTTTCTTTAACGAGATCGCTATTTATAACGGAAAACTTAACGGGTTCATTTTCGAATTCTGTTTTCCATTGATTTATCGTTTCTTCAGAAACATCAGACTTACTGGTTTTCACATACAAACATTTTACGACGGCAAATGTTTTTTTGGCAATTTTGATGACTTGTTTTAATGGTGCTTTGTCTTTATCTCTAAATCGGGTTGTAAAACCAATGATTTTAATCTTTTCAAATTGGGCTTCAGCAGGTATGCTAAGAACAGGAACATCAACAGCTGTAACAACGGCCCCTGTATTAGAACCAATGAAAAAAGATTCCCAACCTGTCGCACCAGAAGTTCCCATTACAACAAAATTTATGTTTTCTTCTTTGACAACTTTCTTGATCGCATAAATTAAATCACCATCCATGAGTTTGTGACTTAATTTAATATTATCCAAGTTTCTTTTCTTGGCCAGTTCACGGAGTTTAGGAATTTCTTCTTTGAACATGTCAAATTGTGCCAATTGTAAAGAATCAAAAATATTATAATAGTTGTCTGGAATAAATTGATTGTCGACAATAGGCAATTCGAAAGTATGCAATAACAACAGTTCTCCATTTACAATTTTTGCAAATTCTAATGCATGGATAAAAGCATTATTGGCGACTTCAGAAAAATCGGTGGGGAATAAAATCTTTTTCATTTCTATATGAATTAAAGGTTTAATTTTTTTATAAACGATTCTGTTTACTAATTCAATACTCTTGCAAAACTAACCACAAGTTCTTTTCTTATATATGGTTATTTGTTGTTTTGCAGGTTGCGCGTGAGGGATAAAAGGAAGCTACCAAAGTAGCCCGGATAGCCCGACCCAGTTGAGCAAAGGGGCTTATAAGCGGCTCTATACATAAGCCCCTTTGCTCAACTGGGGCACGCCCAAATTATTTCAAAATCTGTAGACTTAATGAACTGACAAAATTGGAATGTTAATATGAAACGTCAGTTTTTTGCTAAGACTTACCTGGAAAATTTTTTCGAAGAAACCTCTGTGACGCTCATGAATTGCTACCATATTTATTTTATTTTGTTCAATAAAGTTTAAAATTTCTCCTTCTATATCATTCCCTAAAACGGAATGAAAAGTAATGTTCTGGTCTTTGAAAATGTTCTTAAAATCGACCACAAAATCATCTTTATAGACAGTGTGAGGGGGTTTCACGTTCAGACAATCTACATGTGATTGAAAGACATTGGCCAAAGCCACCACTTTTTTTAGGGGTTCAATATCCTCCATGTGATATCTTGTGTTAAACAATATTTTTTCAATAGGTGCATAATTGCATTTTTCCGGAATGGCTAAAACTATACCATTACATTCATTCATTATTTTTGTGGCCACAGTCCCTAAAAACACTTCCCGCAAATGAGTCACACCTTTGGTTCCCATGACAATAAAATCTATGTTTTCCTTTTTGGAAATATTGACTACCTCTTTCACTAAATAACCTTGTATGAGAACGTTGCTCAGTTTTATATGCCCCAGATTATTTTCTGCTGCTATTTTTCGCAAAATAGGAACTTCGTCTTTGTAATTTTCAAAATCACTTAACTCTTCATATTCATAAATATCCTGTAAGTAGATAGAAACATCTAAATAAGCTGGCGAATCTAATTCATACACGTGCAAAGTAATAATTTCGGCATCTATGGCATCGGCTAGTTTTAAAGCGTAAATAAAGGCGTTTTTTGAAACTTCTGAAAAATCTGTAGGGAACAATATTTTTTTCATATGGCTATTAATTTACTGAATATCAATAATGTATATAAAGTTACAAAACTTCTAAAAAGAAAGCATGATAATTGTCATTTTGATTCCATATTAATAAAAAAATAACATAAAATGCATTGATTCCGAAGACTTGTAGGGTAGTAAGTTTTGCTTACTTTTGCATAAATTTTTTGTTATGATCCAAAACGATTCAATAGTTGCCTTAGCCACTCCTTCGGGAGCGGGTGCCATTGCCGTAATTCGAATTTCTGGCGAAGATGCCATTGCTATAGGACACTCGGTTTTTCGATCCATAAAAAACAAAGATTTAAGACAGCAAAAATCACATACACTTCATTTGGGGCATATTGTTGATGACAAAAAAACACTTGACGAGGTTTTGGTCTCTGTTTTCAAAGGACCCAATTCTTACACGGGTGAAAATACCATTGAGATTTCGTGTCACGGTTCCACCTATATTCAGCAGCAAATTATTCAGTTATTATTGCGAAAAGGATGTAGAATGGCAGATGCTGGGGAGTTTACACTTAGAGCTTTCCTGAACGGAAAACTGGATTTGTCACAAGCCGAGGCCGTAGCTGATTTGATTTCGTCTGACAATGAAGCCTCGCACCAAATTGCGATGCAGCAAATGCGTGGTGGTTTCTCCAATGAGATTGCCAAACTGCGTGAAGAACTCTTGAATTTTGCCTCGCTCATTGAACTTGAATTGGACTTTGCCGAAGAAGACGTTGAATTTGCCGACAGAACCCAATTCCACGAATTATTGAACCGAATTGAATTTGTCCTCAAGCGATTAATTGATTCATTTGCCGTTGGGAATGTTATTAAAAACGGAATTCCAGTGGCTATTGTGGGTGAACCCAATGTGGGAAAATCAACGCTATTGAATGCTTTACTGAACGAGGAACGCGCCATTGTTTCAGAAATTGCCGGAACTACCCGTGATACGATTGAAGACGAATTGGTAATAGGCGGTATCGGTTTTAGATTCATCGATACAGCTGGAATACGCGAAACGGCAGATGTGGTTGAAAGTATTGGAATTAAAAAGACGTTCGAAAAAATAGAGCAAGCTCAGGTTGTTTTGTATTTAGTTGATGGTTGTCAGTTATCAGTTGATGGAAAACTGGACAACTTACTTGTAGAAATTAACAAAACACAAAATCAATACCCACAAAAACCTATTTTGGTTATAATCAATAAAAAAGACTTACTTTCTAAAGAAGTGATAGATACAATAGATGCAAAATTAGCAACAAACAACCAACAACCAATAACCATTTACATTTCTGCCAAAGAGAAACTGGGAGTTGATGAACTTAAAAATCAACTTCTATCTTTTGTAAACACTGGCGCATTACGCAATAACGAAACCATCGTTACTAATACTAGACATTACGATTCGCTACTCAAAGCTCTGGACGAAATTCAGAAAGTGAAATACGGACTTGAAACAAATCTTTCCAGTGACCTCATGGCACTTGACATTAAAGAAGCGCTGTATCAGTTCGGAATGATCACAGGCCAAGTCACGAATGACGAATTATTGGGAAATATATTTGCTAACTTTTGTATCGGGAAATAAACTTACGAAACACCTTACTTTGTTTTGAATTTTGTACTTTTCATAATTGACAATTCGGCTTTTAGGCACTCCCTAAATTTAAAAAATTGCCAATGCGTTTTATAATTCCTAAGAGTAAAGAAAAAGCCATAAGAACATTGACAATAATGGGGCATTCTAAAGAATTTGTAGCAACATTACCAATGAAAATTGAAGACCCTTACTTTAATTTTGATCATTTTCTACATTATGTAATTTCTTCTGCAAGACTTATTCCGAATATGATTCCAGAAATAAATGCCGAAGAATTAAAGCGTCTTTTAGCCTCCACAGTATTGATTTGTTCGTAATGTTTTTTTTTAATTAGAAAACTCCACTATTTTTAATTTGTTCCATCCCCCGCGAGTAAAATCGGGAATTTGTACAGGAGCAGAATCATTGTCAAGAGATATTTCGGTCAATGGACCTAAGCAGGACCATTCGGCCAAATCATATACGTCCATATCCAATGGAAGTCCCTTTTGAAGACAATAAATCAAACGGTAATCCATTATATAATCCATTCCTCCATGACCTCCAACTTGCCTGGCTTTTTCTTCGATTCCCTTTACGATAGGATGTTTATATTTAATCATTAATGCTTTTTTAACCTCTTCAGACACATATTCTTCAGCATCCAATTTTTGGTAATCCGGAGTAATATCTTGACCAACCGCTGCAGCTCCCAAAGCATATCCTTCTACCGGATATTTATTGGCAAATCCTTTTGTTCCTGTTAATTGGTACATTCGAGTGTACGGACGCGGATTAGCCACATCATGCTGTATCTGAATCGTTTTTCCGTTCTCGGTACGAATCATTGTCATAGTATGGTCTCCATTTCTAAAATCTTTTAAATCTTCACCTTTTTTCTCTTTAATAAAAGCAGGAATACCAACGCTTTTGGTATCCATTGAAACCAAATAATTCATCTTATCGCCACGGTGGATATTCAACGCTAGACAAGCAGGTCCCATTCCATGAGTTGCATAAATGTCTCCACGATGTTTTATGTTGTAATCCAAACGCCAATTGTTCCAGTAATCCATCCAATACGGTTCAAGATTATGAATATAGGAACCTTCGGCATGAAGAATTTCTCCAAACAATCCCTGTTGAGCCATATTCAGCGTTGTCAATTCAAAGAAGTCATAAACACAGTTCTCTAATTGCATACAATGCTTTCTGGTTTTTTCAGAAGTATTGATTAGTTCCCAAATTTCGTCCATTGTCATGGCGCTAGGCACTTCTATAGCTACGTGTTTTCCATCTTTCATCGCTTGAACACCAATCTGGGCATGATGTTTCCAATCGGTGGCCACGTAAACAAGATCAACATTAGGAAGTGCAGTTACTTTACGCCAGGCATTTTCATCACCAAAAAATTCTTGCGCTTTAGGAAGTCCTGCCTTTTCTAAAATCTGATTTGCCGATTTCGTGTTTTTTTCCAACATATCGCAAAGAGCAACAACCTGTACTCCAGGAATATTTGTCATTCTTTTAACCGCCCCTGGTCCACGCATTCCTAAGCCAATAAAAGCAACACGAACCGTTGGTATTGGTGCACAAGCCAAACGCAAAACATCTGTTTGACCTTTGGGACGTTTTGGCGTAGCCGTCTTTATCATTTGGGCAGACGCCCCTATCCATCCTAACAGAAAACAAATAATCAGAATGTTTTTAAAAAAAGTAGATTTCATTATTATGTTAATTAGTTATAAAAAATAGGTACAACAATATATTTCTTGATTAAAATTATTCCAAAATTGACTAAAACTGTTATGGTAAATTTTTAAAATCAATGTTTGGCTTATTGCTAGTCAAGGGTCTTGTGAAAATAATTTGCTTCTTAGTGTAATTATTAAAGAAACCTCCGTTTTTTAAATAGAATGATTTCTCATCCAAGCCTCCTGAATAATCCATGCGATACCCTTTATTCCCAGTATTATCAATTGTAAATTTTGCAGAGTTTACTTCAATCCAATTTCCTAAATTATCGCAAACCCATTGGTTACTAAATAAAACTTTACGTGATATATCTCCTTGTTCTGGAATAAAATTTTCTAAAAATGAATGAAACCGTTTCAAATAGGTATTTGTTTGCGGGCGATTAAAACTCGCAATTAACTGCCATTGATTCAATTCTGGAGCAAAAAAATAGGCTGTATAAATAGTAGTATTATCTTTTTGGGGCGCACCATGGAGTAGAAATTTATAAGTATTACCAGCAATCCAATTGTATCTCAAATAGCTTTGTCCTCCAGAGCCTTCATTACCGAACTCCCCGGTTGTTACGTTTTTCCCTTTTTTCAATAACTTAATTTTTTGAGAGTCTGGAATACTTTCTGGATTATCAGTTTCAAAAGGACTCCAAACGGAAAACAGAATTCTACGTTCATGATCAGAATTAACTTGGATTCCAAAATAACCTTCTCCAAAACCATTTGCCATATAATAAGAACCTATAATATCCTGACCTACTGGCACAGTTATTTCATTATAATACCATTCGGCATTTACATTTTCAGGCACTTGGTAATTTAAATGAACTGAAGGTCCACGTCTGCCCCAATGATAAAAATTTCCTTCATTATTAGGAACTAGTGCAATTTTCCCATTGAAATCAGAACTACTAATTGTTAATGCCGGAATAGAAGGAAAAGCATTTGCTGTCTTGCTTATTCCTTTTATTTTTATGGCAACATAACCTGTATCCGAGATTTTCCAATTTCCAACAATTAGAGACTGTTTTTTTGTTTCGTCGTATGTAACTCTTTTCGATGAATTCTTGATAATAAATTCTAAAACTGATTTTCCAGAAACTACAACCGATTCATCTATAGCAATCGAAAATGTTCCAGGTTTCGAAATTCGAAAATAAGCTGTGAAATACTCTTTGGGATTAGTCCAGTTTTCTATTCCGTTATTAGATACTGTTGGATTTTCTTCAAAATGTAAAGAGCTAAATGCATTTCCTCCAAGAGGAAATGATAATTCAATTTTTGAATTCTGTGCTGTCGATATAACACTAATAAGAATCGTAAAAAAGAAAGAAAAAACAACTTTTGAATATTTCATTTTAATTTGGATTATGAAAACTATTTTATACTTTCAATTTTTTTTATCATTGGTGTTACATGTTTTTTGGTATCTTCATCCAATGATGCCAATGCTTTATTTCCTTCTTCATGTGAGAATTTTAGCAATCCAGATAAACCTGCGGCAATTACTCTATAAGACTGCTCTTTAACACTTTCATTCATTAATTCTTTATAAGCGGCATCACCGGTAGTTGCCAATTTTAAAATTGCGGCAGCCCTAGCAGTTGTGTTTTTATCATTTTTGGCTATGTTAAGCAAGCTTTTCAATGCAGCATCTTTTGTTTGATAATTGTTTAAATCCAATCCTCTCACACTAAGTGTTCTTAAATCATCTTGCTGATCGCCTAAACCTGCCAATAGTATCTGCTGAGCAGTCTGGCTTTTATCTTTAAGTGCAAATTTTATTGCTTCAATTCTGTTGAAATACGATGGTACATTTTTGTATTGATATAGATAATCTTCCGCTTTCTTGTTTTCTATAATTTGACCAACCAAAATTTTATCTGCATCCATATCTACAAAATCAGGTTTAGCAGCTACGTCAAAACTGAAATTTTGCTCTCTATTTTCAATTAAAATATTCTTTCTTATTTTATTTCCATTTACATAAAAATCAACTTTTAGAGGCAAACTAAACAATTGTACCGAACTATCCTGTGTTTGCTTTACAGAAATAGTAGCTTTCCCATTAGCATAACCATATTTAATTTCTAAAATCGGATTACCTCCTTGATAGTACCATTGGTTAAAATAAGGGCTCCAATCTATTCCGGTCACTTCCTCCATTGCTAATCGTAACTGATGTGTTTCTCCACTCTTAAAAGCATTAATCGTCAAATAACGATTTAAAGATTTAAAGAAAGCTTCATCACCCATCTGATTTTTTATAGCGTACAATATTATAGATCCTTTTGAATAGCTAATATTATCAAACAAATCTTCTTTATCATTGTAATGAAAACGGGCCAAAACTGGACTCATTCCATTTTTGCTGGAACCCAAATAATTTTGCAGTTTTTCATAACGTGATCTGTCTTCTGCATCTTGTCCGGCATCATGTCCATGCCAAAGTACTTCTCCAAAAGTTGCAAAAGATTCGTTCATCGTAATATTAGACCAAGATTCAGCAGTTACATAATCTCCAAACCACTGGTGAAAAAGTTCGTGCGCAATAGTGCTTTCTCCATTATAGTCCAATAATTCTCTTTCTGTATTTTGCACAGACTCACCATGTAGCGTAGCCGAAGTATTTTCCATTGCACCAGAAACATAGTCTCTAGCTACAATCTGAGCGTATTTCACCCACGGATATTCAACCCCTAACATTTTGCTGAAAAAATTCATCATATCCGGTGTTTTACCAAAAATTTGTTTGGCATAAGGCGCATATTTAGGCTCTAAATAATAACTAACCTCTTTCCCATTATAGGAATCCTTAAATATTTTAAAATCTCCCACTGCCATCATAAACAAGTAAGGTGCATTAGGGACATCCATCTTCCAAGTGTCTGTACGAGTACCGTTTTTGTTGGCTTTTTGTGCAACTAATTTTCCATTCGATAAGGTTGTGTATTTAGCATCCACAGTCATCGAAATCTCAGAAGTTGTTTTTTGATTTGGTTTATCAATAGTAGGAAACCAAGCAGATGATGCCTCTGTTTCACCTTGTGTCCAGATTTCAATTGGTTTATCTTCTTTACCATCTGGGTTTATAAAATACAATCCTTTTGCATCAGTAATTGCAGCACTTCCTTTTGCTTTTAACTCATCTGGTTTTGCAGTATAATCAATATAAATGGTGTATTTCTCTGTGCTTTTATATTTTCTGTTTAGAGTGATAAAGAGTTGCTCCGTGTCGTAAGTGTATTTTAAAGGGACTTTTTTTGTTCCTTCCATTATTGCAATTTCTTTAAAATCCATTCCTTTGGCATCCAAAGTAAGCGTATCTGTTTCATAAAAATGAGGCGTTAAAGTAAGCCATTCTTTTCCGTATAAATATCGCTTGCCATAATCAAATGACACTTCAAGTTTTGTATTTACGAGATCGTTTACTTTTTGCGAAGTAACTCTATAAGCGGCTAGCTCGTCTGTGTTTTTATTTGCATTTTGCGCACTCATTTCTACCGATACCAGTGCGATGAAGCTAAAAACTGTACATTTTAAAAAAAGCTTGTTCATTTTTATTTTGTTTATGATGGTTGTTTTGATGATAAAATTACGCTAAATCATACATTGATGTAATTCTATCACCCTTTTTTATGTTAGTTATGATTAGACTTTTTGTGCTAGTTTATTTTTTTAAAGTTTTTCCAAAATTCTGACTTCACCATCTTTTTCATCCTCAGTTAAACTAACGGATTGCTTTTTGGTATAAGTCTGCAAACACCATTGAATAATTTTATTCGAAGGATACATTTTTGCCTGAGCCTGCAACCATTCTTCTGCTTTTTTTGCATTAGCAGTTTTTTCAATAGCCCATGCCGAAACCAATTGATTTGCCGGTAAAAAGTTCATAACCGTATTATCCACTTTTGGACTAAAAATGATGATTTTTTGTAATGACTCATTAGCGGTTGCCTTATCTCCAAGACTCGTGTAACACATATAATTCAACCAGTTCTCTAATCTTTCGTCAATGTTTTCTTCATACGGTTTTCCCGCACCCAAATTTTCTGGCCATAACTTTGCTTCAGCGATAAACTGCAATGCTTTTTTGTATTGCTTATTTTTCATTTCCGTTACAGCCTGCATTAGTTTGGCTTCATGATACAATTGTCGGCCAATCGTGGCTCCTTCAAAAGGCAGGATTTTCAATTGGGTTAAGAACGCATCTGCAACAGCATATTTTTTGGTAAGTAGCAGTGTTTTTGCATATAACATTCCTATGATATAGTTCTCCTTATGTCCTTTGTAAAAAGGTTCTACAACTGCTAATGCTTTATCATACTGTTTTTGCACGATAAAATGTTCCGTCAATAATTTAGAGTATCTCCATCCTTGTTTATCCAGTTTAATGGCTTGTTGAAGATCAATCAAAGCCAATTCTGGATTGTCTTTCATCAATGCTGCTCTTGCCGCATAAAAAGCTGGATCCATTGGTTTAGAGCCACATTGCTGAAACAACTCTTTTGCCTTTGCTATATTATTTCGGTTCCATTCAATCAATGCCAAATGGTATTTTAATTGCCATTGACTATTTGTTGGAATCAATTTTTCTAACACATTGGCGGTTTCAGCACGAAATGGAAAACTGATTCCAGGTTGAATCTGACTTAAATCTAGAGCTTTGTTTTCCAAAAATGCTTTCCAATACAATAGTTCTGCATTTGGAACAGCAAGTGAAAAAGCTTTTGATACCTCTTCCTTACGATTTAATCGATAATACCACATTCCTAATTCCAGATAAGTTTGTTGTGGCATTTCATTTTGTATCAACGAAGTAAAACGTTGCTTTGAGGCTTCAGAACCTTCTAAAAGAAATTTTTCAAAACGAACAAAATGATTCAAAGGATCGACCGCGTTAATTCTGTTAAGTATTTCAGTTGATTTTGTAGTATCATTTTGCAAGCGATATATCACAGCCAACAATTGCATGCTTTCCAGATTATATTGATTGTTCAATAAACTTTTCTCAGCATACTCAATTGCTTTGGTTGTTTCGTTTTCACAAAAGTAAAGTTTTCCTAATTCTGTATAAGCAATACTGCGATATTCAACACTCGAAGCGGCAAGATCAAAACCGTCTTTTGCGTCGGTTGTGTTTCCTAAATACAAATTGGCCATCGCATAATAATAATTGGCAGCTGGATCATATGTATTAATTGCCAAAGCCTTACTAGCGGTTAAAACTGCCTCGGCATATTGAGAATTTCTGATTTGCAAAGATGCCATATCTGATAATGCAGGAGCATAATTTGGATCTTTTTTCAAACATTCGATAAGCTTTTCCTCCGCTTTTATATAATCCTTAAAACTGATGTAGTTTTTCCCTTGAAGGTATAAACCATATACCGAATTATTGTCGAAATCTTTTGGAATTTCTAATGGACGACTTAGATTTCCATCTTCTGGCGCCGAATTCCAAACCAATTTATTCTCTCCGATTGCTAGTTTTAACTTATTTTCATCAACGGAAACACGAATAGAGTCTTTGAATAATTCCATCGGCTTAACGGAAATATCCTTGGAATACACCACTTTTCCATTATCAAACACAACCAGTTTTTCGTTCAACTTTTGCAATGGCGAAAAATAAATCTTCAACCAGCCATCCTCGTTTTTTACATTTACGGAACCATAATTATTTGCTTTTACAAATCCTTTGGTTTGTTTAACTGGAAACCAATACTCTGTCCAAGAATCCGACTGATACGGTGAAAAAGAGCGATGTTTAAAAGGGGTATACATACTGTTTTCAGCAGATTGATTGAATAATCTTCCGCTTTGTACTTCTACATATTGTCCGTCTGTGTCCGTCAATAATTTTTCCCAGATCATCCCTTGTTGGGATAAACCCCAAATCCATATTTTTTTTCCGGGCTTATCATCGTGATTGCTGTATCTAGCCATTCCGAATTCTTCGTCATGCCAGTACCCTCCAAAAAAGTCGCTGTATTTCCCAAACACATGGTATGATTTGTAACCTCCAAAATTGTTATTGTTGTAAAAAGAAAGATCCTTCCCATTTTCCTTGTTGATAGGCCATGAATTATACTCACCATCGTGACCAAGATAATTTTTGCCTGGGTAAATAAATTGTAAATTACCGGCTGATTTAATTCCCGTATTCATCCAAGTATAGTAAGGCTGCTCAAATGAAGTATCATTATACCAAAAAGAATTGGTGGTGAAATAAGCCTTATCCTTTGGCAAATTGATGTCTAATTTCCAAGAAGTTCGGGTAAGCAAATCCAATACTCCAATCACGCAACTTACACTACCGTCTTCTCTGGTAATTGTTATATAATCTACCGGTGTGGCACAATTTGGCGTATGCCCAATAATTCCATAATTTCCTTCAACACCACCGCTAGTCCAAGGTCCACGCATAGCAATGTCTCGGAATTTAATCACATGATTGTTATAAATAAAATCTTTTCCTGTTGATTTCTCAATAGCTGACCAAACTTTACCGCCAACTTCTGGCAATATCGTTAGTTTAATATAATCGTTCTCCAGTTCTATCACTTTCCATTCCTTCTGTACAGGCTTATCTGTAAAGCCATCAAATCGATAATATGGATAGATTTTTGAGTCTGGTTTTGGAATAGGATCCGGATCCGAAAAAGGATAGGTTGTAAAAACTTTTTTATACACTTTGATAGTTGGCGTACTATTTTGTGCGACAGCAAACTGACTTATAAAACATATAAGAAATAATCCTGATTTAAATTTCATGATAGATATTTATTTTTTTTTAACGGATTCGGGCAATAACTAACAGGTTAAGTAGTATGTAATCGCCATTCTCCTTTGTGTTTTAGATCATGGCGATTTCATACATTATGTCATTTATATCTTTCTATTGGTCTCCCTTTTATGTTTCAAAGCATAATTTGAGGTCAGTCCAATAAAGAACCAATCGAGTTAATTTAAAAAGACTTATTGATTAACGATCAACAGAAATCCTTTTCCTTTTGCAACCGATAGTTCCGAATTAGCAGAAAATTGCTGAGCTAATTGAAAATTCTTCACTTCTGGAATCGTTATTTTAGCTTTAGCAGGATCAATTCCTAACTTTTTCCAGTCTATGTTCAGTTTTACTTTTACATCCTCATCGGCCCAACTTGCAATAGAGATTAATGCTGAACCTTTCTTTTTATAAACTGTTGCCAATACCTTGGTATTAGTAGTTCTTACTGGACAATTATCGCTCCAATACCCTACCATTTCTGAACCTTTGATGCCGAAATCATTCCATACTTTCCAGATTGGTCTTGGATCTGCATTTTCACTCCAAGGCATTCTGTTCGTCATTCCATAAATCATTCCACGCCAAGCGTTACCTCCATCTTGCAACATTTCACCCATAAGTCCGAAAGGGATTCCACTTACTTCTGTCAAGAAAAAGTCAGGTTGTTTTTTTTCGTAATCAAAATATTCACCAAACCAAAGTTTATTTAGATATGGAAAATGCTCCATATATAAATTGGCACTGTTATTAAACCCATCACTTTTGTTGTATTGGTTAGCACTGTGCAAATCAATTATTCCAGGATGTCCGTCTTTTGTCAATACCCTTTTAACTCGCTTCATCGTAACTCTATCAAAAGCAACATCATCAAGATAAACACCGTCTATACCTACGTTTTGAACCAACCAATTCATTCCTTCAACATAATAATTGTGCCAACGGTTCATACCGCTGTTAACAATAGCTGCATCTTTAATTTCGGGAACAAACCATGCTGCAATATAATCTTCACCAATATGCTCTTGCAACCAATTAAATCCTCCACCTTTACCAGGAGTGAAAATTTCATGCCCCAAACTGCGTAAAGCATGTATCTCATAACTTTTGTTACTAAGCTCTCTAATAGTATTGTAAATTTTTACTTTTAATCCCTTACTATGTGCCTCATCAATATAATTTTTCATCTTTTCATGTTCGATAAAAGGATAATTGATATATGGATTTATAGGTGTTGCGTGATGAATATTCACAATTGTAGCTCCCGTTTTTGCAATGGTATCTAAATTATTATATCTGTGATAAAATCTACTATCCCACTGGAAATCTGTATTGATTGCGTGAAAAGGTGTAATCAACAAATTGAAATTATAGTACAAAACATCGCCTTTTTTCATGGTTCGGTTTCCGCTGTAAGCATTAACCAAAACCGTTTTTCCGCTAGGAACAATATCAATTCCTCCTTTGTTTTCATTGCCCCAAGAAGCTGGCAAGATTAATGGTTTTTGCAAATAGAAATTAGTGTTTAAAGGACGGCTGTATTTTTCATCTCTCAAAGAAAACTGCAATCCAGAATTCACATTTCCAATCCATGCACCATCCTGATTTTTATTGGCAACATCCCATTTCCATTTAAGTGTTTCAGGACGTTCTCCACCTTTTTGACCTAATCCCATCAAATATTTAGCTGATGTAGATTGTAAAGGCATTTGAAAATTGATATCGTTGAAAGTAACATCTTCAAGAGCCGTAATTTTAACAGTGTATGATAAAAACCCATCAAATTCAAGGGTTCCGTTTACCTGCATCTCAACAGCAGTATCTGTGTTGGTGCTTTCCCATGCAACTGTTCCTGCTTCTTTTTTTGTAAATTTGAAACTGGTATTTTTCCAATTATTAATTTCTTTTCCAGCATTATCCACTAAATGGAATTGTGCAGGAGCGGCTAATATATTATTGGCTTTAGTGCCAATTGAAGTCATTTCGGGTGTGAAAAAAGTTTGAATCTGTGTTGGTAATCCATTTTTATTCAAAAGCACTTTTCTTCCTAACAATGAAATCTCTGTTTCTTTTACATCCAATGATGTATATGGTGCAATAACTGTGTTTTCTTGCGCCATTGTAGAATTCAACCATTTTAATCGGGTCATTTTCTCAGGTTGGTCAATGCCACCATTATGAGTTACACCTTCATTAACCACTAAATGAAGAGAAACTGCTTGAGTGGCACCACCAGAACTAACCAAAGCCTCACCTAAATAATCTCCAGCTGCAGTGCTTTCAGGAACATCAATTCCGCACCACATCGCTTGTACTCTACCTTTAGAAACATTTACACTGCTTGAAAAAACAGAACCATCATATTTTATTCCATCTGTATTGATACAGCTTATATTTTTTGCTGAAATTATTTTTCCAGCTGCATTTTTTAAATCTGAAAACGTAATTTTTACATTGCTTAAATCTTGCAAAGCATAAACTCCCAATTGAAAAGCTAGATATTCACCCTTTAATGCAGTATCAGTGAAAGTATTTTGAATTCCCTTGTCAATCCATCGTTTTGGTAAATCTTTTTGCATTCTGATAGAATTCATTCGATCTTCTGGGAAAACCAAGAATGCTTTTCCATTATTTTGAGCAATTAGATTTTGTGTTTCCGTTGCCGTAGCAATTACTTCCATAGGATAAAAACTATTGAAAGCATTGATACTTTGAATTTCCGAAACACTACAATTCGTCTTTACATCGGTTTTTACTTTCGACAACCATGCGGCATCAGCAGTATTTTTAGCTTTAACATAAACCCCTTTTGGATAGTATACGCCTGGACCTTCATCTATGTATGGCAAATAATACACATAATAAGTTCCTTTACCAGAAACAGGTTCAAAAAAAACAGTTCCCGATTCTCTATTTATATTTTCAGGCTTCACATTAAGAATGTCTTTACCTGTTTTTGCGTCCTGAACTATAATCTGTTTCATCTCTGGGTTTTCGTCTCTTCTTCTCCAGTCGATTGTTGTTTTGGCAACTGTTCCGCTACCTGTAAATTGTACTACAGCACGGTGATTTCCTAGTATACTAGAATTCCAACTGTTGTTTCCATCAGTGTACTTTAACTCTTGTGCACGTAAAGCACCAGTAGCTATAAAAAGACAAAGTGCAAATAAGTTACTTATAAAAAATCTCTGTTTTGAGTTGTTTTTCATGATTGTATTTTTTCAAAAAAATGTATAGAATAGTAATAGATTATTTTATCAAACCGTTTAGTAAATAGCCTCCCAACCTTGTTTTTTCCAATATTCAATAATTGGTTTGAAAGGTCCAAGTCTATGTTGTTTTTCGGTAAAAGGATCACTAAAAGGCGCATGCGCATAATCTATTGCCTTTGCCTTTGGATCTGGATAGTCTAATGTTTTTGGGTTTGGTCTGGTATGAACAGAATCATCATTAACATAAGCTGCAATATCGAGTGCTTGTGCATCTGTCAAATACGGTTTACCGACAGTTACTTTATCAAAAGGCATATTTCCTTTTAACCATTGTGCTTGTTTAATAACTCTGTGCATGCTTGAACCGGGTTGATAAGCATATTTTCCCCATAAAGGCGGGTAAACATATCCTGATTTGTCTTCATTGTATTTCCCTTCTCCATCATTTCCGTGACAACGAGCGCAGTTTTCAGTAAAAAGTACTTTTCCTCTCTCAGGACTTGCCGCTACTTCCGGAAATTCAATTTTTAGGTTTTTTGCTCCATTAAAGACGCTGTCTTTTGGTACAAATTTGCTAATCCATTTAAAATAAGATAAGAAAGCAACCATTTCATCACTGTCCAATGGTAATGGCTTTCCAGAATGCGGACGCATAACACAATTGTTTACACGTTCAGCAAGCGTGAGTACTTTATCTTCTCGCCCACGATATTGTGGATAATTATCATGTGATGACATCAAATTGAAAGCATAAGGCTTAGTTCCCGCGTCTTGATGGCAATTGGTACAATTCATTTTGTTTCCCAAATATTTTCCTTTAATTCCTTCTGGACCAATATAATATGCTGTTCTTAGCATTAGCTCTCTTCCATAACGTACCGATTCACCAAACTTATCATTTGGAATTTTTGAAGTATCGATTGTGATATAAGATTCATCTTTTTTCTCTTCTTTTACAACTGTATTAGCCGAAGAAGAATTACAAGAATTAAAAATCATTATTGGCAAAGCAAAAAGGATTCCTACAACAACTATTTTTTTCATACTTATAAGGTATTAAATCCAGGTATTTAAAAGTTGCCCCAATTGAAACAGCTCTTACCTTTTGGTTATTTTTTAGTTAAAAAGAAACGGTTTGAGTTTATCTTCTGGAATAAACTTAACTCTATAAGGAGGAATTTCGGATTCTAAGGCCCAAAGTAATACTCCTTTTTTATTAGTCAGAACAGTTATGTGTCTTTTAGAACAGCAACATAAAATGGTTTCTTTATCAATCATATAGGCACTTCCCATTCTGTCATTATAGATTTCTTTTGGTAATTTCACTTGGTAATCTAGTTTTATGGCATTGCCTTTTTCATCTACTTTCATTGCAAAAACAGAAGATTGTTTTTTATCGACTCCATTATCAAAAAACATTAAACTTCCCTCTTGATTAATATGTGCCGCATGGGCTTGAGAGAAATTACAATTGGCTGGCATTGTCATTGTTCCGCCCTTTCCTATTTTCCAGATTACTTTTCCGGTTTTAGCATCTACTTTCCAAATTTGACCGTTATTGTAAAACGAAATAATAAAATTGCCGTCTTTATCATAATTCAAACTGTTGGCATGCATCCAATCTTTTTTGGTTTTCAACAATGCTTTATCTTTCATTGGATCTAAATCATCAAAAACACTCCATTTCCAGAGTTGTTTTCCTTTTTTATCCAAAATAATAATTCCGTCACCGTTAATGGTATCTTTCTTTTTACCGCCTATCGAAGATAAGTCAGTTATTCTTTCGTCAACAAACAAGGTTACTATTTCGTTGGTCGATTTTTTTATAATTTCATGATGAATGACTTGTTTAAAATCGCCTTGACCTTTTTTGATGTGTGTTAGCGTATCGCCTTGCAAATTAATTTCTAAAATCTCACTACCATAACTCGTTGGCTCATCATTTTTTCCAAGAATGGAAATAATCGTTTGGTCATCTGTAAAACAGGTAACTTTAAATCCAGTTCCTTCTACGGTATGATACCATCTCAAGTTTCCTTTATAATCCACTATATAAGCCACGCCCGGAGTTTCTCTTTTAGCTAAAAGCATGAAACCTTTTTTGAAATTTTCGGGCAAAAGTTCCGGTTTTTGACAATTGGCTTTGAACTGTTTTTGCAACCATTCTGGCAATCGTCTCGATTTGAAAGCATAAACTTTACTTGTATTTTTTTCATCACCCTGAATCGTCACAACTTGATAGTTGTACTTAGTCTCTGGTCTGATAGAACAAAGAATCAAAGAATGTTTTGTTCCTCCAGATGTTGTCAAGGAAGCCATTTTACCTTTATTTCCCGTTGCTTCACGCCAATACTCTACATATACCTTTGCATCAGTACTTGTGGTAACATCGATTTGAATCTTCAATTCGTTGTTACCATGAGTTCCTACTATGATATTTTTGATGCAATTGCCTTTATTAGTGCAACTCATCAGCATTAATAGCGATAAAACAAAAAGTCCCTTTGATAAAAATCTCTTGATCATTTTATGTGTGTTTTAAAAAATGTCATACTTTTTTTTAAAAAGACCAAGGATATAATAGTCTCACAATTTATTATATTTTATATCCTTGGTCTTTAATTTAAACAACCAAATTAGTGCTTACTATCTTACTGTCTGTCGGCGTTGCTTAACTTAGGGTTAAGATTAACTTGACTTTGTGGATACGTATAATATTTATTTTGTGGCATTTTTATTGTTGCAGTTTCTCCAACTCTAAGATGATATGCATTTACAAGAACATCATATTTGTTCATCCTGATTAAATCTGCGCGGCGTTTCCCTTCATAGAAAAGTTCCCAACCTCTTTCTTGCAAAATAGCATCTCTTAAGGTAGTTTGATTATAATCTCCCATAACCAAAAGTTTAGCATGTGATCTTCCTTTAACTTGATTGATAAGGTCTATTGCTTCAGCAGTAGGTCCACTAATTTCATTTATCGCTTCAGCTCTACTTAACAATACATCTGCATAACGTAATATATCTACACTGTGACCATCATAATAGGTTGTAGTTTCATCATCTGCGTATTTTCGAGTAGCCACATCTTGCATGTAGAATTCACCAGCTGGTGGTTCAGCGCCCAAAAAAGGAGCTTGTTTGTGCAATAAATCATCAGTGCCCATATATTCAGGGAAAAAGCATTGTTTTCTTTCGTCTTCATCACCAAAAGAGTTGTAGAAATCCCAATTTACAGCGTAATATTGCCATCTTTCCGCAACAACAGGATGGCTTTCTGGTCCAAAGTGATTTAACAATTCTGTTCCGTTTACATTGGCATCACTAAGTGAAGAAAAAATATTTTCATCACACCATTTGTTACTTTCTTTGAACAAGCCCAAGTATGAAGGAAAAAGTTGATATTGGTTTAGATCCATTACCTGTTTTGTGTATTTAACTACATTTTGCCAATCATGAGCACGTAAATATAGTTTTGCTAGTAACGTTAGCGCAGCACCTTTTGTCGCACGACCTACATCATTACTACCATATATAGGATTACTTTGATAATTAACAGGCAATATACTTGCAGCTTCATTAAGTTCACCTATTAGAAAAGCATCAATTTCTTCAACAGAAGTTGGTGGTATTTGTCCTAGATAATCAGGATTTCCCAAATTATCTTGTGTAATCAAAACTACGGGGCCCCAAGAATCTGTCAAATCCATATAGGCAACAGCTCTTAGAAATTTTGCTTCAGCTATAAATTGTTGTTTTTCCTCTGTCGAAATTTCGGACATTTTAGAAATATAATAAATAGCATTATTAGCATTGGAAATCAACTTATACATTGCATTCCAATCTTCTAGAAGCAATCCATTGTTAGAACTCCATAGCCCTAATGACAATTGCCCTGGATCTCCACCAAATTGGCAATGACCTAAATCTGTAGCAATATCGGTTAAGGCAAAATGTCGAGTTGCCCAGTACGAAAAGTTATCGCCCACTGCGGGTCCTTTTAGTCTGCCATAAATGGAATTAACGGCAGCCATCGCATCCGATTTGGTTTGATAACCGTTGGCATTCGTCAAACTGCTATATACTGTAGGATCAAGATCAGTATTACATGAAATTTGTACTCCTGCGGTAAGTAAAAGCAATAGTATTGTATATTTTTTCATTTTAATAAATTTAATGTTACTAAAAACTTTTTAGACTAATGAATTCCAACTTTGATACCTAAAATAAAGGTTCTGGAAGCTGGAAAAGAGTTAAAATCGATTCCTCCACCCAAATTGCTGCCGGAGTGCCCATTTACTTCTGGGTCATTTCCAGAATAGTTTGTGAAAGTTGCTAAATTCTGGCCTATAGCATATAATCTGATATAATCTACAAATTTAACTTGTCTTAATGCACTCTCTGGAATAGAGTATCCAAGAGAAACATTTTTCAAACGAATATAAGAGGCTTCTTCAACGAATTTTGAATTTACATAACTGCCATACTTACTTTTGTAATACCCATCTCTTGGAATATCAGTATTTTCATTTGTGCCTGCAACCCATCTGTTTAGGGCATCTGTACTTGTAGTAGATTCCCCCACCATTGCAGTCATATTATATAAAGAATAATCAAATGCTCCTTGGAAAAAGATATTTAAATCGAAATTTCCATATTTAAAATCATTGTTGAATCCCGCAACATAATGAGGAGTAGAATTTCCTAAGTAGTCTCTGTCCGTGGCTGTAATTTTACCATCTCCATCTAGATCTTCATATTTTGGATCTCCCGGTTTCGAAAGCGGTTGTGGCGCATAAACTTCACCAGTTTTTATTACCCCTGCATATTTATACCCATACAATACTCCCATTTCCTTACCTGGTTCCAGTCTTGTAAACTCTTGCCCGGAAACGGTTCCGCTTGGGTTAGATGTGTTACGGCTAATAATTTTTACATTATCTGCAAGGGATATTAATTCTTGTTTATTGTAAGCAAAATTTAGATTTGTTTTCCAAGAAAAGTTATCGTTTTTAATGTTATCACTACTTATTCCTAACTCAATTCCTTTGTTTTCAACAACTCCTGAATTAAGTCTCTGACCACTGAAACCCCACCATCCTCCAACAGGAATATCTATAAGTGCTTTTGTAGTTTGTTTTTTGTACACATCGATTGTCGCATAAAGTCTGTCATCAAAGAATCCCATGTCTAAACCTAAGTTGGTTTGAGCTTGTTGTTCCCATGACAAACTAGGATTTGATAAATTGGCAGGCTCAGTTCCTGGTACAAAATTACCAGGGCCAATTGTAACTCCCCAAGAAGTTAACCTTGACAAGTATGCATAATCTGGACTGGCATCACTTCCTGCAATACCCCAACTCGCTCTTAATTTTAGATCGGAAAAAGTATTTAATTTTTGTATGAAGGATTCATTAATAAGTTTCCATGCAACAGCTACAGATGGAAAATTTCCATATGAATAGTTTTCTCCAAATCGAGAGGATCCATCATGTCTAAAGGTAAACGATAATAAATATTTATCCGTAAAAGAATAATTCAATCTACCGAAAATAGATTTAAGTTTAGCTTCTGATTTCTCAGTTTCAGGTTTTAAATAAACTGCAGCACCGTCAAGGTTGTAATACGTTAATAAATCACTTGAAAAACCAGTGCCTGCAGCATTTAAATATTCGAAAGTATCTTTTTGATTAGATGTTCCGACCATTGCTGTTACAGCATGTTCTTTTATGTTAAGTTTATAGGTTAAATAGGAATCAGTACTCCATCTGAAATTTGTTGTATTGTTTTCAGAACCAGAACCTTGTAAAGCCGCTCCAGCAACCAATGTTCTAGGAGTGTATTTTCCTTGAATGCTTTCTTGCCATTCTGCTCCAGCTCCAAAATGGAAGGTTAGGTTTTTAATAAGTTCATAATCTAAAAACATGTTTCCATTTACTAATCGTGTAATTCTATGATCAGTAGGTTCCAATAAAAGYGCTAAAGCATTATCTTTTCCTTTGTATTTATAATAGGTTCCATCAGCATTATAAATAGGGATTGAAGGAGGAGCTGTTTGAACAGAAAACATTGGAGATAAAATATTGTCTCCAAAATCACTATTATTTCCTTCACTAAACGCACCATAAGCATTAGTGCCTATGTTTAGTTTATCATTAAATCTTTTCTCACTGCCCATTCGAACACTATATCTTTCATAATCAGTATTTTCTACAGCTCCTTTTTGTTTTAGGTAATTTCCTGAAAGATAAAATTTAGAAACTTTATCACTTCCGCTAAAAGTTAATGTTCTGTTGATTACTTCTCCCGGACGGGTAGCAGCTTCAAACCAATTGGTATTTGCTATAGGAAAACTTACTGGAAAAACTGGAGGCAAAGAGTTTTCTGCTGCAATTGCATTTTGAATATCTGCATATTGTTGCCCGGATAATAATGTAGGGTTATGGATTATGTTTTGAAAACCATCAGAGATTTCACCTTCAATTTGTAATTTACCTAATTTCCCTTTTTTGGTTGTTATCATTATTACACCATTTCCTCCCCTTGAACCATAAATTGCAGTAGCATTTGCATCTTTTAGAACTTGGATACTTTCAATATCGTTTGGATTAATCGAAGCACCTGTAGCCGTTATAAATCCATCTACTACATACAAAGGAGCATTGGATGCGTTAATTGAATTTCCTCCTCTAATAATAATCGTAGGATTAGTACCAGGAGCATAACTGTTTTGTTGTATCTGTACTCCTGAGGCACGCCCCTGTAAAGCTTGACCAACATTAGAAACAGTTCCTCCTAAGTTCAGGTTGTCTTTACCAACAGAACTAACTGAACCTGTAAGGTCTTTTTTCTTTTGTTTTCCGTATCCAATAACAACTTCATCTAATTTTTGACCTGCTTCTTTTAGAACGACATTCATGAAACCTGCACCAGCTTTAATTTCTCTAGTTTCCTTCCCTATAAAAGAAAAAACTAAAGTAACTGAAGCATCATCTGCATTAATTGCAAAAGACCCGTCAAATTCTGATTGAACAGATTCTTTACTCCCTTTTACCTGAATATTTACTCCTGGTATAGGTAGACCATTTTCATCGGTAACCTTCCCTTTAATTTGGTTTTGTATATTTTGAACATTAACTTCAATAGGAAGATTTGTCTTAAAACTTTCTGATGCTGAAGCTTGCAAAGTCCAATTGAATAGTAAAACTGTCGTAATTTTGACCATTCTCCCTGAGATAATGTTAAGCCGAAAGTGTTCCTGCTTGTTTTTGGTTATTTCATTCATACTTACTGTTTTTTTTGGTTTGGTATACTTAATCAATCTTTTATTAATTCACCCTTCTTTATTTGCTGTGATATCAAACACGTCTATTTTAATATCATAAAAAAAGAAGAATTATTACTGTTTTATTTATCCTGATTTTTAAATTTTAAAAGTGTTTTTAAAAAAAGAAAATGCTTAACTAAATACATATTCATTTTTAAAGTTAAAATGATTAAAAAGTCATTTTTTTGATCCTTAAAAATTAAAATTCAAACAATAAAATCTACAATTCAATTACGAAACTATATATTATATTTTTATTAAACAAGGAAAAACACAAAAAATGTGCTCGAACACATTAAATTTGTGTTCTCGAGCACAAAAAAACAGATAATCACTCATTTTTTGTAATACAATTCCAATCATTTAAAAAAGGTATTTGGCAGATTTAAAATTTTATTTTCTGGCAAATGATTGGAATACTGATTAAATGATATTAATTTGTAGAAAATAAATAGTATCATTGAAAATTAAATAATTACTCTCTAAGGTTATAATTACTCTTTTTTAGAGTTTTATTTGCTTTATTTGTGGTTAAAAATTAGCACTGAAAAAGCACTGTTAATGAGACTACTGAAATGGTGATTTTATAAAGAAATAAATTGAAATTATTTTTAATTATTTTTTACAAAAAATAGTTTGGACTGAGCTTTATCCAAAAAATAAATTCGACATAAAATGAACAACAAAATAAAAGAATACACAGTTAATTTAATCGAAAAAGAACAGTTGATTATCTCCGGAAAAGGAGATGACAATTTGTGGAATAATGCCATGAAGCTAACCGATTTTTGCTCTCCATGGGATAGTGAAAAACCATCAAAAATTACATTTAGGGCACTTTGGGATTCTGAAAAATTATATTTCAGCTTCACTGTCCTAGATTCATCAATTCACATAGAAAAACAGGATGATAGTCTTGATAGTATAAATAATTCGGATAGAGTTGAACTTTTTTTTAGACCTGACGATTCCCTGAATCCTTATTATTGCTTAGAAATGGATACCGATGCTCGATTAATGGATTTTATCGCTTATCCAAATAAGAATTTGGATTTTAGTTGGAATTGGCCAAAGGAAGATATAGTAGTAAAATCATCCATAAAAGAGGATTCTTTCACTGTTGAAGGTTCAATTTCTATGCAATCCTTAAAAGATTTTAATTTAATTAAAAACAACAAAATAGAGACAGGTATATTTAGGGCGAAATATTCTCCAAACGAAAAAGGAAGTTTTGAACCAACCTGGATAACATGGGTAAATCCAGATACAGAAACGCCGAATTTCCATATAGCTTCTTCTTTCGGAACCTTAATTTTAAAAGAGTAGATTTATAAAAACCAAAGTGTTCTTCTAATCATCATGATTTCTAATAAAAAAAAGCACAAAGAGTGCTCTCAGGACGAGCTTGTCTTTTTTGACCATGCTAAAATAAAAAATCGGATATTATTTGAATCAAATAACACCCGATTTTAGCATTCATAACTAACAAACTTTTACATTTTACTGATTTTAATACCTGTAAATTGCTTTTTAAAATCATTTATTAAAGTATTACTACCCTATAATTACTTTCAAATCTTGTCCAACTTTTACAAAAGCCTTAATTGCTTTTTTTATTTGATCTAATTCATGTCCCGCCGAAAGCTGCACTCGTATTCTCGCTTTTCCTTTTGGCACAACTGGGTAGAAAAATCCAATTACATAAATACCTTCTTCCAATAGTTTTCGTGCAAAATCCTGGGCCAGTTGTGCGTCATACAACATAATAGGCACTATCGGATGCAAACCAGGAACAATATCAAATCCGGCAGCAGTCATTTCCTGACGAAAGTATTTTGTATTTTCTTCCAATTTATCTCTTAAATGAGTGGAATCAGTTAAAATTTCAAGTACTTTTAAAGTAGCTCCAACAATGGACGGAGCTATTGTATTTGAAAATAAATAAGGTCTGGAAACTTGTCGTAACAATTCAACGATTTCCTTTCTTGCAGCTGTAAATCCACCCGATGCACCGCCCAATGCTTTTCCATAAGTTCCTGTGATAATATCAACACGATCCATTACATTGTGATATTCATGCACACCTCTCCCCTTTTTCCCAATAAACCCAGTCGAATGGCACTCATCGATCATGACCAAAGCACCATATTTATCTGCCAAGTCACATATTTTATCCAACTGGGCTATTGTTCCATCCATAGAAAATGAACCATCTGTAACAATTAATTTTCGTCTTGAAGAACTAGCTGCTTTTAACTGTTCTTCTAAATCTCCCATATCGTTGTGCTTATACCTGAATCTATTTGCTTTACAAAGGCGAATACCGTCAATTATAGAAGCATGATTAAACTCATCTGATATTACTGCATCTTCAGAAGATAGTAACGGCTCAAAAATCCCCCCATTGGCATCAAATGCAGAAGCATATAAAATACAGTCTTCCATTCCTAAAAACGCAGCTGTTTTTTGTTCCAATTTTTTATGAATATCTTGTGTCCCACATATAAATCTAACTGAAGAAAGCCCAAAACCGTATTTAGTTAAAGTCTGAACTCCAGCCTCAATAACTTCCTCATTCGATGCAAGTCCCAAATAGTTATTTGCACAAAAATTTAATACATTATTTTGAGCTGTTGTATTAATCTCAGCTCCTTGTTTTGAAGTAATTATTCTTTCATTTTTATAAAGTCCGTTAGATTTTATGTTTTCCAACTCCCTTATCAATTCATTTTTTGCTGTCCCGTACATGATCTAACTAATATTAAGTTCGGTAGTATATTTTAGTTTCAATTCTTCAATCATTATGCCTGTCATCGCATCAATATCAAATTGTGGTTTCCAATTCCAATCTGTTCTAGCTGTAGAATCATCAATACTGGATGGCCAACTTTCGGCGATCTTTTGTCTAAAATCTGGTTTGTAAACTATCTCAAATTCTGGATAAATCTTTTGAATGGATTTTGTTAACTCTTCAGGTGAGAAACTCATCCCCGACAAGTTATAAGACGTTCTTACGGTAATGTTTTCTTTGGGCGCTTCCATTAACTCGATGGTAGCTCTGATGGTATCATCCATATAAATCATTGGCAATACTGATGTAGGTTCCAAGAAACATTCGAAAACCTCATTCTTAACTGCTTTATGAAAAATATCAATTGCATAATCTGTTGTACCACCACCCGGCAATGACTGATGTCCAATTACACCTGGATATCTTATGGAACGGATGTCAAGACCATATTTTTCATAATAATATTTGGCCCAATTTTCTCCAGCTACTTTACTAATACCATATACCGTTGAAGGTGCCAAAACATAATCTTGTGGTGTTTGAATCTTTGGAGCATCATTTCCATAAACAGCAATAGAGCTTGGGAAAAATACTTTGTCCATATTGGTCAATCTTGAAACCTCCAAAACATTAAAAAGAGATTTCATATTTATATCCCAAGTACTTAGTGGCGCTTTCTCCCCATTTGCGGATAAAATTGCTGCCAGATGATATATTTGGGTAATTTTAAATTTTAAAACTATTTCTTTTAAGGCATCAAAATCTGTAGCATCAAGAACTTCAAAACAACCATTAAAAGATGAGTTCATGCGTAAATCTGAAGCAATTACATTATCAGCTCCATATTTTTCCTGTAGTTTTTCGGTCAAAACAGAACCTAGTTGTCCACTAGCTCCAACTATTAATATTTTTATCATTTTATAAAACAATTTATTTGTTAGCAGTTCTTCAAGTTGTAATAATTGGGTTAAAAAGCAGTTGGGTTAATTTGTTTCTAAAAAATTACTTTTTCTATTTGATAATATCCAAAAACTCATGATTGAAAGCTCTATAGATTATTGATTCGTTAAGAATAATAATTAATTTAAACAAACATAAAATACTTATTTACAGGCATATATATTTATAAAATAAATTTTAGCAGAATAATATTCATGAAGAAATTAAAACTTTTTTAATTTATTACGTGACGAAATTATAGATTAGATTTTTATAAAACAAGTAAAAATCAATAAAATGTGCTCGAACACATTAAAATAATGTTCTCGAGCACACAAAAATGCAAAGAAGCGCAAAATAAATGGATTATGTCAACGAGTTAAATTAATTAAAACCATTAAAATTGATTAAAGGGATTTTAATCCAAGATATTCTTAGTACAAAACGGATGTTTTGCTGCTAAATAGTTAACCAAAAAAAAATACAGAAGTCAACTAAGCCTTCTGTATTTTTTTTAATCTTATTTATTAAAAGAAAAAACTATTCAATATAAAATGAAGCGTTTTCAGAATTGACTATATCAATAGGCAAAAGGATTGTGTTTGGAATCTCTTTATCAAAAAGGAAAAACTCTATTATAGAGGTAACGCCCAGATAAGTTTGCCTTTTTTGATTTTGATGGATTAAAAAATCGATTACTCCCTGATTCAAATAATTCACGTTATTCTCAATCAAATCATATCCGATGATAGCTATTTTTTTATCCTTTGCCTCACTAATTACCTTAGCTAGTTGATAGGCTTTAGAAGTAGAAATAAAGATTCCAGACAAATCTGGATTTTCATTAAGAAAGTTAGTGAAATTGATTTCAACATTTGGATTTTTTAATTTTAGGGTCGTGATATTATAGTCCTGGTTTTCTTTTTCACTGAAATAATTTCGGAAGCCTCTCTCCTTCTCCTGCATGTGAATTGCATTCTTTATTGATTCGTCAATATGGATAACGGCAATTTGTCCTTTTTTCAAAAGCAAATCCAATAATTTGGCAGCCACTCTTCCACTATGAAATAAGTCCTGACCAACAAAACTCTTTATTGAATCTGATTGAACTTGGTTATTAAAGGTATTTACAATAATATTCAACTCCTCATATTTCTTGATAACCTCCAACGTTTCTTTATGAAATAAAGGTGGTAACAAAACAGCATCTGGCGATTTTTCCAAAACTGTTTCATTAATTTTTAAAAAAGATTTTTTCCCTTCCGGATTAAAGAAAAAAGTCTCAATTGCAAAATTGTATGCTCTAAATTCTTGCACAGCATCTTCAATACCTTTGATACAAGGCAGCCAATAGGGGTCTATTTCAGGATCAGGAAGCAATATACAAATGCGATACACTTTATTGTTCTTTAAATTCCTGGCAATAAGATTCGGTTCGTAGTTTATAACATTTAAAACTTCGTTGATTTTTTTTAAAGCATCATCAGAAACCTTTCCTCTTTTATGCAGAACTCTATCTACAGTTCCTTTCGAAACTCCAGCTAACTGAGCAATATCTTTTATTGTATATTTCTTATCCATATTCGCAAATATATAAGTTTTTCGTTAAGTTTTTAACCCTCATGTATTACTAACAACTATTTTTCCTAATTTATAGAAACAAATGTGTTTGATTTAAATTGAATTATCGTTTTACTATTTCATAACATTTAGAATAATCATTCTTTTAGCTTTTAAACAAAGAGTTCAAAGAAATACTTTATAAATAGTAACTTAAATTTTAAACACAATAGAATCCTAATCAAATTTTAAAATTAACATCAGTAAATCCAGCACATAATTTTGCTAATTTAAGGATACTTTACAAATAATGTGCTCGAAAACACAAATATTGTGTGCTCGAAAACATAAATTTAGTGTGTTCGAGCACATTTTATTGATTTTTACTTGTTTTATTAAAACTTAATATATAATTTCGTTGCGTTGAAAAGGATTTAAAGAATAGTTACCTACATTCATTTTAAATTTAAAACATTAATATACAGCAACTTAACATATTTTATAAGTGAAGAAAATTATATCCTTAGCCCCAGGTCGAACTTGTCTTTTTGGAGACCATCAAGATTATCTTGGATTACCTGTTATAGCATGCGCAATTGACAGAGACATAAAATTAACCGCAGTACAAAATACCACCGACGTATTTAAATTAAATATGATTGATATTAATGAAATAAGAATCATTAACATCAATGAGACTTTTCCAGAATTAAAACCACGTGATTATTTTGCATCTTCATTAAGGGTACTGAGAAGACATGGTTGCATTCCAAATGTTGGATATGATATCACTATAACCGGAGATATTCCAATCAATTCTGGTACATCAAGTTCATCTGCCCTACTAATTGCATGGATCAACTTTTTGATAACCGCATTTGGTGTCGATGAGGAAGTAACACCTGAATTTATTGCACAAATGGGTTATGTTTCTGAGGTATTAGAACATGGAGAACCCGGAGGAATGATGGATCATTATAGCATCAGTATGGGCAATATTGTACATATCAATACAAAAGAACCGTTTCAGTGCTCTATTATTGGTACTGATTTAAAAGGCCTTATCATAGGTGTTTCGGGTGTCCCTAAAGAAACCATTGGGCTAATTGGTGAATTAAAAAATAATGCATTATTGGCGATAGATATTGTAAAACAGAATTATACAGATTTTGATTTAAATACTGCCGAAAATGAAGATTTAAAGAAATATTGCAACTTTTTACCAGATCGTTTGATTCCATATTTCGAAGCGGCAATAAAAAATCATCAATATACTAAACTTGCTTTGAAAGAATTTCAGAAACCAACTCTGGATTTAAAAAAGATTGGTGAATTAATGAATGGACATCATGCCGTTTTGAGAGATTTATTAAAAATCACAGTGCCAAAAATTGATGCTATGATAAATGCCGCATTAAACTCAGGTGCCTACGGAGCAAAAATTGTTGGTTCAGGCGGAGGAGGCTGTATAGTAGCAATTGCTGACCCTAAAAATCAAGACCGAGTTGTACAATCCATTTTGGATGCAGGTGCAAAAGAGGCTTATGCTGTTGGTGTAGATCCTGGAGCAAGAATATTATAATATAATTAAATATAAAAAACATGCATAACAATTTAATTATTTTGGCTGGAGGAGCTTCTTCAAGAATGAAAAAGCAAGCTTCATTGGAAAATTTAAGCAATGAAGAAATCCAACAAGCCAATGAGAGAAGTAAAGGACTTATTGGAGTAGGTCCAAATGGAAGGCCTTTATTAGATTACCTTTTGCTAAATGCTAAAAAAGCCGGATACAAGAACATATATATTATCATTGGTGAACAGGGAGAACTATTCAAAGAATTTTACGGAAGTAAAAATAAAAACAATGATTTTCATGGATTAAACATCTCATTTGCTGTTCAATATATTCCTAAAAACAGAATAAAGCCATTTGGTACAGCAGATGCTTTATTTCAGGCAGTAGAACAGTATCCTGAACTGAACACTCAATTATATTCGGTTTGCAATAGTGATAATTTATATTCAACCAAAGCCCTTTTGGCACTTAGAGAAACGAGTAGCCCGAATGCTTTCATAAGTTATGATCGGGATGCTATGGAATTTCCTTCAGAGCGAATTTCGCGCTTTGCCATTGCAAAATTAGGTACAGATAATCAACTCTTGGATATTCTTGAAAAACCATCGGCTGATAGTATTGAGAATTATAAAGATTCTGAAGGCAAATTAAGAGTAAGTATGAATGCCTTCAAATTTAACGGAGCACTTTTATATCCTTATCTAAAAAACTGTCCTGCTCATCCAGAAAGAGACGAAAAAGAACTTCCAACAGCTCTTTTAAATGCCATAAAAGATCATCCAAATAGGACTGTTGGAATTCCTTTTTCTGAACACGTGCCTGACTTAACAGCAAAAGAAGATATACTCGAGGTAAAAGAATATTTGAAAAAATATTACCCTGAAATAAACTGGCACGAAAACTAGGCAAAAACTCAAAAAAGGAAATCATGAATAAATATGTAATTACAGGAGGAGCTGGCTTTATAGGAAGTCATATTGCCGAATATTTATCAGGAAAAGGACACGAAGTTATCATATTGGATAGTTTAAGAACAGGATTTGAAAAGAATCTCAATGGCTTGAATGTTGAATTCATAAAAGGAGACATTCGGGATAAAGATCTTGTAGATGAACTAGTGCAAGGAGCCAGTGGAATATTTCATTTAGCGGCTTTGGTTAGTGTGCCTGAATCCCTTTTGAACATCAAGGAGTGTATTGAAATAAATACATTGGGAACAATAAATATTTTGGAGGCTGCAAAGAAGAACGACAGCTGTAAAGTGGTGCTGTCGTCTTCTGCGGCAAATTATGGAGATAATCCCATATTACCCAAAATTGAAACAATGTCTCCCGAGCCAATGACTCCTTATGCTGTTACAAAACTAGATGGAGAGTTTTATTTGAAAATGTACCAGGATCAATGGAAAGTCCCTACTGCTTCATTGCGATATTTCAACGTTTTTGGACCCCGTCAAAATCCGCAATCAGCATATGCAGCCGCAGTGCCTATTTTTATAAATAAAGCACTTCAAAATCACCCCATAACTATTTATGGAGATGGTTCACAAACAAGAGATTTTATTTATGTGAAGGATGTTGTTAAAGCAAATATTTTAGCTTCAAAAATGGGTGGAGAAACCTATAATGTAGCTTTGGGATATAGCACTTCTATTTTGGAGCTAGCCAAAAAAATAATCGAAATTACCAACTCAAAATCTCAGATTCAATTTTTAGAAGAAAGACCAGGGGATATTAAACATTCGATTGCAAATCCAACCAAATTTAATCAATTAGGTTTTAAACCAGACTATACGATTGATAGGGCATTACAGGAAACTATTAGTTTCTATGAGAATGAATTAATGCAAATAAAATAGTTACTTCACTAAAGAAGTTTTTTTTATTATACCAAACTACCCAAAAAATCCTTGATTTAAATTATAAATAGTAACAAGAATAGTATGAACGAAATGAATAATTCCCTTGCAAATAAACAGAATAGTACATTGGTGCCAATGGCTATTTTAACCTTTATGTTTTTTATTTTTGGATTTGTGACTTGGTTAAACGGCCCTTTAATTCCGTTTTTCAAGTTAGCATGTGAACTATCCGAATCACAGGCATATTTCGTGACTTTTGCCTTTTATATTGCCTATTTTGTTATGGCAATCCCCTCTTCTTGGTTGATTGAAAAAGTAGGTTATAAAAATGGCTTGTCAATAGGACTGATAATAATTGCATTTGGAGCATTTATGTTTTATCCAGCTGCGGAAACAAGAACTTTTGGTTTATTCTTGGGGGCACTATTCATTATGGGAACTGGTTTGGCTATTTTACAAACTGCCGCCAACCCTTATGTTGTAGTAATTGGTCCTCGCGAAAGTGCAGCTGCGCGTATAAGTATTTTAGGTACGGCCAATAAGTTGGCCGGATTTATAGCACCACTTGCATTAACGACTTTGGTATTGTCTAATATGGCAGATTATACAGTCGATAAAATTGCTGCTCTAGACGCTGCTGCTAAATCAGCAGCATTAGATTCTCTTGCACTACAACTACAAACCCCTTATATTTATATAGGATTAATTATTCTCGTTTTAGCTATATTGGTTAAATTTTCTCCACTTCCAGAAATAAGCCTCGATGAAGATGGAAATGTAGCACATCTAAGCATTTTTCAGCAAATTAGAGATGTATTAAAACGTCCTCAATTAGTTTTGGGTGTGATAACTTTGATGTTGTATATAGCCGCAGAAGTTTTAGCAGGAGATTCAATAGGCAGTTTCGGAAAAAAATTAGGGGTATACGGTGATAATGGTGATTTTTATTTAAAGCTGACTTCCTTTACTATGACCGCAATGGTTATAGGCTACATTTTAGGAATGACTTTAATTCCAAAATATGTTTCTCAGATCACAGCATTAAAAATTTCAGGTTTACTGGGTGTTATTTTGGTACTGTCAATTGTATCTGTTTCACCTAATACGATGATTGCAATACCTGGAATTCCAGTATTACCACTCGTAATTATTTTGGTGGCGTTGATGGGACTTTCAAACGCACTATGTTGGCCCGCAATTTGGCCTATGGCACTTCAAGACTTGGGAGGTTATACCAAAATTGGTGGTGCAATGCTAATTATGGCAATTATTGGTGGTGCCATTTTTCCATTAATGTATGGTGCATTAGCCGATTCCATTAATATAACAAACCAAGCTCAAGTAATTGAGGCAACAACAAAAAGCGGAAATCAACTCGCCTATTTAATATTATTGCCCTCTTACTTTATGATTCTGTTTTTTGCAATAAAAGGGCACAAATACAGAAGCTGGTCTAGAGCCTAAAATAATAGCACAGTAAAAGAAACAGTAACATAATAAATCAAAAAATGTTAAAGAGCAATATAGATAAGTCAACAGGATTTGAAAAAAGATTTGAGAACATTAACACCTTTGTTTTTGATAACTCAACTTCGGCATCGATGGCTGTTGCAAAAGAAATAGCGAATCTTATCCAATTAAAACAAAAGAATAATGAATCTTGCATATTAGGACTGGCAACAGGATCTTCGCCAAAAGGATTATATGCCGAATTGGTGCGAATGCACAAGGAAGAAGGGCTGAGTTTCAAAAATGTGATTTCATTCAATCTGGATGAATATTACCCTATGGAGCCCGATTCCATAAATAGTTACGTGCGATTTATGAAAGAATTGTTGTTTGACCAGGTTGATATCTTACCTGAAAACATCCATATTCCCGACGGAACTTTGTCAAAAGAAGAAATTGCGGATTATTGCGCCAGTTATGAAGCCAAAATAGAGGCTTTGGGAGGTATTGATTTGCAGATTTTAGGAATTGGTGGTAATGGTCATATTGGATTCAATGAATCGGGATCTTTGCAGAATTCCAAAACAAGATTGGTGGCATTAGACCATATCACAAGGGTGGCGGCAAGCGGCGATTTCTCCGGATTAAGCAATACTCCGAGAACAGCCATCACACTTGGTGTAAAAAAAATAATGGAGGCCAAACAGGTTATTCTAATGGCTTGGGGCGAAGGAAAATCTAACATTATCAAAGCTTCTGTTGAAGGTACAGTGACGAATCAGATACCAGCTTCCTTTTTACAGGAACATAAAAATGCCGTTTTTGTTTTAGACAAAGAGGCTTCCTCAAAACTGACAAGAATCAACACTCCTTGGCTGGTTGAAAAAATTGTGTGGACCGATAAATTGATTCGAAAAGCAGTATTGGGTTTGGCGCTTCATCTAAAGAAGCCTATTTTAATGCTTACCGATGCAGATTATATAGAAAACGGGATGAGCGATTTATTAGCCGATTCTGGACCAGCCTACGACATCAACATCAAAATATTCAATAAATTACAGAATACAATTACAGGATGGCCTGGGGGAAAACCCAATGCAGATGATTCGAACAGACCCGAAAGAGCGGAACCTTCAAAAAAAAGAGTACTGATTTTCAGTCCGCATCCAGATGATGACATCATCAGTATGGGTGGCACTTTCATGAGACTAGAGCAGCAAGGACATGAAGTGCACGTGGCCTACCAAACTTCGGGAAATATTGCGGTGGCCGATGATGAGGCACTGCGATTTGCAAGTTTTGTTTGTGACTACAATGAAAAATTCGGAATAAAAAGCGTTGAAGCGGAGAATGTCTACAAAAAGGCAGAGGCATTTCTTAAAAATAAAAAAGCCAGCGAAATAGACATTCCGGAAGTTCGATACTTAAAAGGGTTAATCAGAAAAGGGGAAGCCCGTTCAACGAGCCATTTTGTCGGTTTGCCAGACGAACAAATTCATTTTATGGAGCTTCCTTTCTATGAAACCGGAACAATCGAGAAAAAACCTTTGGGAGAAGAGGATATCCAATTAACTATGAATCTTATCGAAAAGATTAAACCACATCAAATCTACGCGGCTGGTGATTTGGCAGATCCGCACGGTACACACAAAGTCTGTTTAGATGCCATTTTTGAAGCCGTTAAACGATTGAAATCAAAAGATTTCATGGAAGATTGCTGGGTATGGTTATACAGGGGAGCTTGGCAGGAATGGGGAATCGATGAAATTGAAATGGCTGTGCCAATGAGTCCTGATCAGGTATTGTCCAAAAGACAGGGAATATTCAAACACCAGTCCCAAAAAGACGGTGTAGTGTTCCAAGGATCGGATGCTAGGGAATTCTGGCAAAGAGCCGAAGACAGAAATCGAGAAACTGCAATGTTTTACCAACAACTCGGACTTTCTACTTATGCCGCTATGGAAGCTTTTGTTCGATGGGAATATTAAATTCCTTTCTGTTTAAATATTAAAAGGGGGCTATTTGCCCCCTTTTAATATTTAATTTATCGACCAAAATCATCCTGCAATCGAACAATATCTTCCTCGTCTGAAGGATTTTCTGGATCGGTATGTTCCCAGATTTCGGCAACTATACCCCATGATTCCAGTCCAATTAAGCGATGGCGTTCCCCTTTGTCCATTTGGATAAAACTTCCTGGAGAAAGTTTTTGCAACTCCCCTTCTTCATCTGTTAAGCTTGTTTTTACACCAACTATACCCGAGACTATTTCCCATATTTCTGCTCTGCGAAAATGATATTGCCATGACAATCGTTTATTGGGAGCTACCACCAAAATTTTCGGGCTTAACTTATTTGTTATTTCAATGTTTTCCATATCCAAATGCGGAAAAAATTTAGTAGCGAAAGCTTTTGCCTGACTTTCATCAATTACAAAAAAACCTCCCCATGGTCGGGTTTGATCTTGTTTAACTATTGTAAAATTTTCTTTTTTTAGTGCTTCTGAAATTTGTTCAAAAACAGCACTCTTATCTAAATTATTTGAGATATTTAAATTCATTTTTTTAGTTTTATTTTTAATGTAAATGTTCTGCTTGAAATTAAAGTTTGTTAATTCTAATTCCTGTAAATAATAAAATTGTTTGTTTTTAATTGGGTACTGCCCATTAAAATTTCACCTCCTTTTGGAAGGTTTATTTTCTTTTCCGAACCAAAATTAATTACGACTGTAATTTGATCTCCTTCAAAAGATCGTGTGAACAAAATTTGGTCATCTATATGCTCAAGTCTATTGTAATTACCATATTGCAAGACTTTTTCATTATTTCTTAAGGTTATCAACTTTTTGTAGCGATTCAGAATTGAATTTTCATTGTTCAATAACTCCTCGACATTGTTTTTTTGGAAATCAGAATTAATTTTAATCCATGTTTTTTTATTTGAAAATCCTGCAAAAGGATTTCCATTCCACTGCATTGGACTACGGGATTTATCACGATTGTGTTCATTTCCTTCCAAAAGTGATTCAACAGAATTTTTTCCTTTGGCAAGTGCCAATTCATAATGCGTTTTTCCCTGAATATCCACCATTTCTTCCAGATTATTAGCAATGATATTATGCATCCCGATTTCTTCACCATAGTACACAAAAGGAACTCCTTTCGCGGTAAGCATCAAAGCCGCTAATGCCAAAGCTCTGTCTGGATTTCCATCTGCCAATCGATCAATCATTCGAGGCATATCATGACTTCCAAAAAACAAGGTTGGATAATTACTCATGTTTTTTTCCATGCTTTGCAACTCATCAAAAATACGTTTTGAGGAAAATGTTTTGATGCTTCCAAAGTTGAAATTAAAAACCACATCCAATAAATCCTGCGATTGGTATTGTTTCAGAACTTCAATTTTATCGCTTCCAATTTCTCCAACTACAAAACGATTATCATACTCGTTCACGGTCGATTTTATGATTCGAATGGCATTTTTAACACCGGTTTGATCAATATCATTTATGTGTTGTTGCTTACCATCTTTAAAAGGATTGTCGGTTGTAATTCCGTCAGTACTCAAAAAATTAATCACATCCAGTCGAAAACCATCTACACCAGAATCCAACCAAAAGCGAAGGACTTTTTGCACCTCAGCCACCACTTTTGGATTAGACCAGTTGAGATCGGCCATTTTTTTATCAAACTTATGATAATAGTATTGATTGGTCAAAGTGTCTATTTCCCAAGCAGTTCCTCCAAAAAATGATTCCCAATTATTGGGCTGATCTTTCCAAATATAATAATCACGATACGGATTGTCTTTTGATTTTCGAGATTCTTGAAACCACTTACAATTGGTGGAAGTGTGATTCAAAACCATGTCCATAATGACTTTGATTCCCCTTTTGTGGGCTTCTTTCAAAAAAACATCAAAATCACTCTTACTTCCATAAGTAGGATCTACCTCATAATAATTGGCAATATCATAGCCATTGTCAACCTTGGGAGAAGTCAGGAAAGGAGTCAGCCAAATTCCTTTTATACCCAGCGATTGCAGGTAATCCAACTTGGCAGTCATTCCTTTAAAATCACCATATCCGTCACCATTGCTGTCTGCATAACTCGGCATATAGATTTGATAAAACACGGATTCTTTCCACCATTTATTTTCTGTGTTTTGTGCTTTTGAAGAACCGGTATCAAACAAAGAGAAAGAAAGGAGCACGATAATGATAAATTTAGATTGCATAAGTATAGATTTTATTTTGTAGCCATTCAATCAATTCTAAGTACAAAAGTTTATTTTTTCAAAGTATTAAATTGCCTCCAGCTTTAGCTGGAGGAGCATAAAATGAGCAATATAATGAAATGGCTTTAGCCAAAAAAGATATAATTTTCGGCTAAAGCCAATTTGAGATTCATTCATTTTCCTCCAGCTAAAGCTGGAGGCAATTCAACTAAAGCTGGAGGCAATTCAGCTAAAACTGGAGGCAATTCAACTAAAGCTACAGGCAATTCAAAATCATTGATAGTTTGAATAGCAATTCTATTTTTTATTTTCAAAATTATAATCAACTACAATTCCGTTGACCAACATTTTTGAGCCAGAATAGGTTATTTTTCCATTAGAGGGAACGATAACAATTACAGCCGAATTTAATCCCGTGATTTTAATATTTGCGGAAGCGGATACATTTTTCGCAGCAAAACTGCCTGTAACAGTATTATATAAATTTACTTTTTTTCCTTTTCCTGTTTTTATAGATACCGTTTTGTCTGTAGTATATGGGTTATAATATAAAAACGAAGGATAGGCCTTATCTCTATAAAAATCGGTTGCCAAAAGATTCAATTGCAGAATCCCTTTAATATTGGTTGGACGAATAATGCTCCCAAAAATACCAACATGACCACTTCCATACACACTAAATTGAGATTCTTCTGGATTTTGACCCGGTACCCAAAGCGGACCGTCGCCTTGTGCTACAGGACCTTTTAAAGTTTCATGAGCTTTGTAACTCGATTGACGAATAATTCCTTCATACCCTATTACTCCTTTGGTAACTTCGGCCAATTGTGGAATAGTTTCATGTTCATCCGGCATATACTGCGGATAAAAATAACGGGACGCGTTTGCTGCATTCAACATCCATTTTCCAATAGCTGTAGCATACGATTGATTATAACGAACCATAGGTACCATTGGCCAAGCCATATCATAAGTGTTCATCAAAAAACCATAGCCACCATGATCTACCGTACTACCAACGGTTCCGGATATATCCATTCCATTCCAATTACCCACTAATACACCCCAACCTTCACGACAGATTGCTGTTCCGTCAAAAGTCCAGCCCAACATTTTGTCAGTTTCAAATTGCTTACCTTCTTCGGCATTTATTCTGGCTGACAAATAGGCTCCAAAAGGCATTAATAATTCATAAGTTGGATTTATAGTTTGTGATTGTAATGCAGTTAATGCACTCTTTGCTCCTTTTAAATACCTTTGGTCACCAAACTTTTTATACGCTGCATACAAAACCCAAGCATGACCAGCTGCTGCATCAGGCTGTGCACAGATGTTATTTTTCATGGGTTTCATTTTTCCATAATCAAAATAGGAATAGTCATAATTTCCATTCAATATTGAATCGGCCATTAAAAACTTTTCGGCTATACTTTTTGCTATTTCATCAAATCCAGGTTCATTTGGATATTGGTTATAAATTGCATAAAACAAAAGATTTGGATATACATCATACCACCAGTCACGACCATAGCCTCCTCCTAGCAAAGCGACTTCCGGACAGGTATTATTCATCATAATATTCCAACCTGTATCTTTGTTAAAATAGTTTTTTAACATGCCAACATAATTCAGATTTTGCTGCTTGGTCTTGTCAATTCCAACTAAAGTAGCTCCTAAAGTGGCTCCCATAGTTGCCAATGCTTCATGAAACATTCCTTTATTATTTACTCCCTGTCGTACATCGGCCACGGCAGTGTACATTCCTACGACATCTTGAGGAAAATTCTTTTTACTGTTGTCCATCCATACCATAGGCCAATATTTTCCTTTGGCATTAAAATCAAACACCGTTTTATCAAAACGAAGTGCCAATTCCTTATAATCAATGATTTCCAAATGGGCAGGAATATTGGGCATTTGCTCTACACGAGCTATCTTTTTTTGTGCAACTTGTGCATTTATACTGGTGCTTAAAAATAGCAACCCCAAAATGGCAATTTTAAAATACGTTTTCATCTTTAGAATTTAGAATAAAAATTATGAGCATCCGTGATTAATACCAAACCTATAAAACTGGCAACTGATTACTCAGATTTTGTTTTGCCAATTCTTTTTTACAATTTTTTTATAGTTCTTCTGTACTATTCGTATAGATATTCTATACGATTTGCATAGTCATTCTATATGATTTGTATAGATATTCTATACGACTTATATAGATATTCTATACGATTTGTATAGATATTCTATACGTTTTATATAAATATTCTATACGATTTGCATAGATATTCTATACGATTTATATAGATATTCTATACGATTTGCATAGAATAATTATATGATTTATATAGTCATTCTATACGATTTACAAAAATTACATCCAGATAAACATTAGGCGACAAATTGGCTAAATATTTACTCTGTACACTTGGATGGACTTGATACTACTGAACTAACAAAGCTTTTAAAACAGAAACAAAGACGATTTTAAATTATGCTCAATTACATCCTAAATCGTTAATCAAAATCCCTAATATCAAATCTTTTTTTAAACAATATGTTCTGCAACATGATCTAGAACTTTCGGATCTATAAGTTCTAACTCTGTATTTTCTGGAGAAAGTCTATTCCCTTCGGCAATTATTTTTTTACTGATATAAATAGAGCATAATTGCAAGAGTGCAATAATACCAATGGCATAACGCAAGGCAAAGTCTTCTGAAAGAGTGTAATATAAAACCAAGAATGTTCCAGCTCCGCAAAGTCTTCCAACATACAATCCCGCTTCATGATTTAAAATATAAGTGAACTCTCCTCTTTTCTCAATATGGGAAACAATATCAATAACTCTCAATTGAATCGGAAAATAAGCTAAATCCATTAGAGGTTTGGCGATCAACAATAGTAATAAGAATATAATTACTCCCGTTTTATTATAAAAGAATCCATTCAAACAAGCTCCCAAAGCGAAAAGAATAAGCCCTGCAGAGAATATTTTTATTCTATCTGATGGTTTAGAAAAACGGCCAATTAGGTAAATAACGATGGCAGCCAATATAGCTCCAATCGATTGGGCATTCCCTAATACGCCTTCTTCTCCCAATAATTTAAAAATAAGCATTGCTGGTGCGGTTACCAAGAATCCTTGTGCCAAACCTTTGAAGGTAGCCAAAGATAATAGTTTATACCATAACGGATGAAACTTGAAAAAGATATATTGTTTTTGTGCTGGGTTTTCAAATTTTCCTCTGAAACAAACAACCGAAGCTACAATTGTGATTAGAAAAACAACTCCTGTAATGATAATATAGGCGCTATGTTTTTCAGCTTCGCCAGTTTTAGATTGAATAAACCAACCTATAGTGGCGGGAATTACAATTGCAATTATCGTATAGAAAAAAGTCTCCAAACCATAATAATAGTTACGGTTTTTGTCATTTGTAATGGCCAGTGCCAAATAATCCCTGTTTGACCAATACAAACCAAACGACATTCCCATGGTAATCCCAGCGATTCCAATACCGGTTAAATCCAATATTTTGAACGACATCATGATAATCATAGCAACACCGCTCATCATCATTCCCAAGGAATACAATTTACGAATATTAAAATGTTTCAACAGAAAACCATTCAATAAAAAGGTAAGCGGAATCCCAGTATAAATAGCCAATTGATAAATAACTACTTTGGAAGTGTCATTGGAGTTTCTCATGATATACGCTGCCACGAAAATATCGATTACAGGCAACACTAAAGCATAGACCAAATTTGTAAAAATTAGGATGCGAAAATTACGGGTCTGACTTTGAAAATGATCAATTTCAGTTTGGATTTTTTTAAACATGGTTAAATTTTAAAAGTGAATAGATTTCTTTGATTGAAAATTTAGCACCACACACAAATTCATCCGAAGCACCATAATAAAATGTAATGGTATCTCCGTCTGGTTCTACAATGTGACCGTTTGTGAATACTACATTCCCGAAGAAACCAGTTAATTCATATTCTGCTGTAGGAACCATAATTGGCAATTCCGTTTGAGCAATCACTTTTGAAGGATCTTCTAAGTCCATTAAGAATGCACCCAAACAATACTGATGATTTTCATTGGCACCATGATAAATTGACAACCATCCCTTTTCTGTTTTTATTGGCGCAGCTCCTGCACCAACTCTTTTGCTATCCCAAAGACCTTTTCTTGTTTTGATAATACATTTATGATTTCCCCAGTGCAATCCGTCTGGAGATGACGCAATCCATATATAATTCCCTCCAATTTCTACACTACTAGGACGATGAAGAGCATAGAACAGACCGTTTATTTTTTCTTCAAAAATGGCACAGTCTTTATTATGAGCTGGTAATATCATACCATGTTTCTCAAAATTTTTCCAATCGGTGGTAGTACGTAAACCTACACCAACCCCATTGTCTGAAACCGAAGTAAAAGTCAGGTAATATTTTCCTTCTATCAAAGCGACCCTACAATCTTCTATTCCAAAAGCCTCCAAAATTCCTTCGCCTACCAATAATGGATAGCCTTCTGGCTCATAAAAATTGACACCATCTTCGCTACACAATAACCTTAAATGGGAAAGGGTAGTTAAATAATCAACACCTTTGTAATTAATTATTCTTGCATCAGAAGCATCTAACTCTGGTGCATTTGTTAGTATTTCAATAATTTCGGTACCTGTTTCAGTAAGTATAGGAAATGAAATTATTCCTTCTTTTTGTTCGGGTCTTTCGGCAACTCTTACCAACAACCAAGTTTTACCCTCATATTGAAATACACCTGGATTTAACAAACACGTAATTTGTAAACCATCAATGCTTGCTGGCAAATCTTTTGGTGATAATAATGGGTTTTGTTCGAATCGTTTTGCTATGTCTTTCATTCTCTTCAATTTTAGTTTTTTATTTTCTAATTCTTAGTTTTAAAGTCTGGATCCATTTTTGGCGTTCTGCTGCCTAACACCTCATCTGCCATCAGAATAAATACATTCCAACACAAACCTCGCGTTGAAGGCCACCATGAATCGGTTGTTGTCCATTTTGTTGGGATGAATTCTTTGCTGTAAGGCCATTCCGGATTGAGGTTAATTTCGGCCCAAGCTCTATTCTCCATAATTTTTTCAGCATTCTTCCACCCATGTTTTGCTCCGACCACATAAGCACAATATTCAGCACGAAACCAACTGCCCCCATTGTAATATATTCCGTCATTAGCCCCTCCTACATAATTTGATTTTCCAAATTCACCAAAAGGCTGGTAATCGGTATTCATAAACGAATATCCTTTTTTATTTTTAGTCAGTTGAATAATTAAAGGCGCTGTTGTACCGTATTCGGGATGTGGAGAATTGGGTACTTTATTCAGCAATGGAATTTGATTCAAATGATTTATAACCATTTCATCTGTCAAAACAGGATGCTTAAATAACCATAGAGAATAGAATTCTGGCTCTAAATCAGTTATTGCTATAATGTCTGGGAATTGTTTGTCGTATAAAAGATGTTTTCTTTTTACATCATAAAAATTACGATATTCTGTTTCTGCTTTTTCAATATAGGAATCAGATATTTCATAACCCAATTCTTTTATAGTTCGCAAAGCAATCGCCAGCATCCCTTGATTGACGGCAAGTCTATCAGTTTTTGGATTAAAATCAAGAACATCTACTTGGCACAAAGGAAAATGTGATTTGCACTTTCCGTCTTTGTCATCATCAAATTCATTTAAGACAAAATCGACTGCTTTATCAATTTTATCTTTTGGCAACTCAACGCCAAAACGTCTTTTGTTCATCATCGCCCAAATCAAGAACTGAATGGTAGCTTCGTTGTCTTTTACTTCAATCGAACCCATATAAGGCGTTATAATGGTACCAACTGCTCCTTTTTGATTTTGGGTTTGCGCCCATTTATTCCAAATAGACAGATTGAGTTCCTTATTATAACTTGACACTATCGAAAAAAAAGAATCTCTATTATACATATCAGGCGAATAGTTCATATTCGGAACATTGAAAGGCGAAAAATCATCAATCGAAGTAATCCAAGTAAGCATATTAAAATTGGCATACATCATTTTTTCTATTTGCGATCCTTCAAATTTTTTGGCTTCCGCCAAACGGGTTTGAGAAGAAATAACAAAATCATGATGATTGATAAATGGCTCAACAAAAATGTACGTTGTTTTAGTCACCGTTTCGCCCATAGCTATCTTATTATAAGACTCTATAGCTGGCTCATGTGCTACAATTTGAAGATTCTTTATCTGAAGTGAACAGTCTTTTCCATCATTTGCTCCAATAAACAAAGAAACGCTGTCTTTTTCAATATAAGGAACCAAAATACTTCCTTTAAAAATGGTCCACTCCTTTTCTTGAGTGGGAAACTTATCAATGTATTTTATTCCGTTTTCTAATTCAACTGTTTTCTTGCCATTTTTGATTCTGAACAATTTTAATGCAAGTGGCGTAGATCCCTTAGATAGGAATGAAACCGTATATATTTTTTGATCTTTGAAAGGAGCAATCATTTCAAAACCAGATTGCTCATTTGAATTAATATTTAATTTATAAATACTGTCATTTTTACTAATTTCAACAGAACCAACTTTCTTATATTGATTATTGAGTTGTAATTTCAGTTCTTTTCCCGAATCTAAATTATAAAGTTCACCAAAGGTTTGTTTGATATAATTTTGATTTTTAGCTCTTTCCTCTAAAGTTGCCACAGATACTAAATTTGGATCAGGAAGTTTTCTCATACCTACAAATCCACCACCATGACCGTTAAAGCGTCTTCGGGTTGTTCTTGTATAATGATTTTTATAACCTGCGTCCATTAAGAAACCAACTACCAAATTATCTGGTGTTACAAATCCTGCTGAAGGAAACATTTCATGTGCAAAACCTCCCGGAAAATTATCATATTCAAAGGTTACGTATTTTGAAGGTGTTTGTGCCGGTTTTGACGTTTCGGTCAAAGTGTAATATATAATTGGCATCCCCGTTTGGGTAATATCAATTTTCTTTTTTACAATATTTTTATTGATAACTTCATACGAAACGGTAACCGAAATATTCAAATCAAAGTCTGCTAGATAGGTTTTTCGGGTTAGTTCCATATT